>NZ_JBHYRR010000007.1:0-110276 GCF_047974155.1 Megasphaera jansseni
ATGAACGGCTTGGCCCTCTGATGGAAAAATACGACAAAGATTTCTAAAAAAAATTACACAAAATTCTTGACATACCCACTTGGTCCATTTCCAGTTATTGTAGATGGACTGAACCGCTAAGGGAATAAGGATGAGGCCCCATAATCCTAAATGGAAGTAGGCTAGTCCGATATAGGTGGCACTGATACTGATGACGCCAAAGAAGATGAAGCTGAAGGTATATGGCAGCTTATTCATGGTACTGATGAAGCAAGCAGAACTTCGATGGCGATTCAAGAGATAAATGGACAGTGCCAGCATCAGGAAGGCCGGTCGTTCAATGACGAAGTCATGGCGCAAGAGTTGTACGATGGGAATACCAATCGCTGCAAAGGCGATTTCACCTCAGAAACTGAAAAAAATCCCAGACTGCGCCTTGACACAATGCGCATTATGCGTATAATATAAGTATTCCAGTATGAAGGTGGTGATAAATTAATGACCTTCATTGAAGTCGATAAATTACTTCAGAAGGATGGCTGGCAGTTAAAAAAAGTTAGAGGTTCGCATTATATGTATGAGAATCCTAACAAACCCAAATGTGGAAAAATTACAGTTCCTTATCATGGTAAGAACAAGGAGCTGAATCCAAAGACTGCTAATGCAATCTTCAAACAGGCTGGGCTTTAATAGCCCTTGCTTGTTTGAACATTGTTTAACATAAAATCATTATCATGAAACTCTACTAATGTTTAGAAAGGATGAAAAGCATGGAAAAGTTAATTTATCCTGCTTGTTTTTATCCATGCGAAAATCAAAAGGATACTTATACCGTTATTGTTCCTGACCTACCAGGATGTATCACTGAAGGTTCTTCTCTAGCAGAAGCTATTGAAATGGCTACAGATGCTGCTTCTGGATGGATTTTAGATGAACTGGAAGAAGATAACCCTATTCCAAAAGCTCGAAACATAAAAGATGTTAAATTAAATGAGTCCAGTGGGTTCATTTCTCTACTAACCCTGGATATAGACTCATATGCTGAAAAAAATGGAGATAAGCTTATCCGAAAAAATTTGACTATTCCAGCATGGTTAAATACATTTGCAGAAAAAAATCATTTGAATTTTTCACAAGTATTAAAAGACGCCTTATTTGCTCTTTTTAAAAAGAAACATAATCTCTCTTGAAAATTTTCTGAGAAGTTCTCAGAAGAAAAAATCCGACCTTGCAATTCACTGCGGTCGGATTTTTTTATGATTCCTTATCTATATTTTATTTTTATCAAATAATTTTTCTTATATGCCTATTTCTAAACATCATCTACATTCCAATAAACACTCATTACAATTTATAAATATCAATGAAAAAGTTGTAAAGCGCCAGCGCTTCAAGTAACATCATTTGTTCAATCTATATTTTTTAATTTGTCTCTTAAATCCAGGTTCATTTATTGGATTTGTCATTATATTGATAATACGTTGCTCAGAAACATTTTTACCTATTTCAATCCAGCTTTCCTTAAAATTGTAATAAAAATATTTGTAACTTTTGCATTCAAATACCATTGATAAAGGAATCTTAAAATCTGGAACTTTTGAATCTATATTCACACCAATAAATATAGCAGCATAATCTTTTACATGACGTGTTCGATATCCAAGGCTTTCTAAATATTGAATATGATCTTGAACAGGATGATGATGGGTATTATTGACACCATAAGAATATATAGCCATCTTATTCTTAACTCTATTCTCTCTCTTATCAGAAGAAGGTGAGCATTGAGAAATTCCTGCCTCTCCGCCATGATGAGCAGCTATTAGAAAATTATATTCATGCTCTGGTATCTTCAAATCATCTGGCCAAGCACAGTACGCACAATCTCCAGGAAAAATAACCTTATTCCCAGTAACAAATATCAAGCCCTGGTCATTATATTTTTCATTCGAGTCCTTTCTCCCTGTAGTCCCCGTATTCCCCTTATAGATAGCAAAGTTCTCGTTCTGCCATACATTATCATTATTAAAGTCCTCGCCAATCATAATGAGTTCATAATGATTCCGGCACAAATAAGCAAGCAATCTACATAAAAACATTTGATGCCTATTTGTTTCTACAACAGATGGCGCTATCCATATTTTGGGAAAGTTTGGATCATCTATCAAACATATGCCTAATAAGTGATCAATATCCCAGTGTGTCAAAAGGATAACTTGTGGTTTTGCTTTGTTAATACATTCATAACTATGTTTTATAACTTCTTTCTCTTCTGCCGGTAATGGATGCGTTTTCCAAAAATATCTCTGATCCATTCCAATGTCAATAAAGATGCGTTTTTTATCTTTTGTGCGCATATATCCACAAAATCCTTGTCCAACATTGTAAATTTTAATAAGCCCAGGAGAACTCTTACTAGGAATATAAGATAAAATATGATAAAAGCTTTCATTAACCTGTACCGAATTATGAACTATATACTGTTCTAGATTTCTCCATTGAACGCTCTGATTATTTTTAAGCTTTTTGCTCTCCTCTTTTAATTGTTTAAGTTCCTCTTCTTCGGCTCGACTGCATGGAGTGATATTAAAATATAAAGTGACAGAATTGCTTTTAAACGGACTCGCTGCAAAAACAACTGTCGCATCAATTCCTCCAGCACCCGTATCTTTGACTAATCGGCAAGGAATGCCTTTCTCAACAGATTCTAAGATAAGTTGCTTGTTTTGATAAACAAACTCTATCATTTGGTCATCAATAGACAAAAACATGGCATATAGATACGGCGTATAAAATTCTTGATTTCTCCCTTCATAGAAAGCATTATCATTTTTAGCCATAGATAAATTGATAATAGAAAACCAAAGCATACCGCATCTTTTTAATGTTTTCACTATATCCTTACCTTCTGAATCAGGGATCCAGTGCGCTAAAACAAGCTGCGAACTAGGAGAGTTGGGGGGTTGATACTCAGTAAGAAATGGTTCTAGTTCTTCAACAAATAATTCATGTTTTTTCTTATACTCATCATTCATCTCTTTCTTATCAGGCATCATTCACCACTTCTTTCAATAAATTTCATTTCTCCTCACTATACAATCTAACAGATTATTTTATATTTTTTCTTCATCCATTTTAAATTGACAAATTTTAAGTATTGCCTCTTTTCAAAATACCGCCTTCACCAAAAAGCTTAATATTTTCACTATTAGGACGATATTTCTTCGCTAATTGCTGGATTTTTACAAAGCATGGCATATTCATTCCCGTCCCCGAAACCACACATTCTCCTAGCCCTAATACAGTTAATGCATTCATTGAGTTCTCATCTAAAAATGCTACTGCTTTTCTTATTCGATTCAAATCATAAGGATTTACTAATTTACAGCAAAGTTTACAACTTTTTGAACAACTAAATATCGCGTAACCACACTTTGAAGTATAATGAATACGTTCGTTAATTTATCTTTAGTTTATGGCAAAACAAATATCGTGTCAAGGCATCTCTATACTGTCATAAACAATCCGGCCCAGTGATTTCACCGCAGCCGGATTATTTTTATGATTTGGTTTTAAAGAGTTTATTCCCTACTATCCGCATAAGATCCGCCGTTCCTTGTCTCATCAATCTGATTTCTGTGGTATGCAGATAGCGATTGACGACTTGGTTCCATTTCCAGTTATTGTAGATGGACTGGACCGCTAAGGGAATAAGGATGAGGCCCCATAATCCTAAATGGAAATAGGCTAGTCCAACATAGGTGGCACTGATACTGATGACGCCAAAGAAGATGAAGCTGAAGGTGAATGGCAGCTTATTCATCGTTGAGATAAAGGCTGCAGAATTACGATGCCGACTCAATAGATACATGGCAAACGCCAATACGAAAAAAGAAGATTTTTCAATAATAAAATCATGCCGTAAAAGCTGTACAATAGGAATACCGACGAGGATAAAGCCAATGACTCCCCAAAAGCTCAGATGAAAGGTACAAGCCATGGACTTAGCATATAATTGCCGCATTAACTTCCGATTTTTAGAAATATAGGCAGATTGAATCGCCGGGAAATAAGCTCCAAACATCCCATTAGCAATCCCTAAAAGGGCATTAATGACTTGCATGGAAAACGAATAGATGCCTGTTTCATATAAAGTAAGGAAGCTGCTGCTCATAAGCACCGTCGCCTGTCCTGTCAAATAGAAAGTAACCGTAACCAGTCCATCCCGCCAGGCATTGGGCCACATCATAGCTAAGACATGGCGTTTGGAATATTCATTCTGGTGATGAAATTGAAGGAATAATTCATCGAAATGATGGGTTTTAATCAAATAATGCTTACAAAGAAACCGGGTAACAAAGCCACTCACAAAGTAAGCCACACCTAAACTTAAAATACCAAATCCGCTTATCAAGCCGATAGTACCCAAAATCAAAAAGAAAGCTTTCGCTAAAATATTTGCTTTATTTTTATGAAAAATATCCCCAATCCCCACTAGGACGACCGCATAATAGCCAATATAAAGATTGATAAATGTAGACGCAATATAGAGTCCCCATGTCGCATATACTTGCCAATTCAGATAAGAAGCCGCAATACGTTGAAGATAAAAAGTCCCAGCCACAAGCATCACCAACGAAGCCACAACAGCAATGCCGAAATACAATGTCCTGCAAGTGCTTAAAATGCCATAAACCAACGGATAATTCGGTCCACTGCGGTCTTCAGAAAAAACAACTCCCTGCTTTTTTAAATCTCTTGCCCCACTCCAGGCATACGACATAGAATGGCTAAGTGTGGGGGTAAAGCCACTATCTAATAATTCTACCATCCCCCCTATACTGACAAAAACATACCATAAGCCCAGAATATCTGGCGGTAAGTAGTGAATCAGTACAGGGAGCCATATAACCTGGGATCCTAAGGAGAAAAAGATGCCTAAATAGTTCCATATAATATCTTTTTTCCGTATATTAATTTGCATATCGTTCACCTAAATCATATTTCATGATTAACAATCAATCTTCGCCATGATTTCTTGATCATATTTTTTTAAAATATCTGAATCGAATTCTTTAATAAAGCCTCCTGCTTCATTAACGTATCGGCCCACCAAGGGAATTTTCTTGGTTGCATGTAACTTGTACCATTCATATTCCACATCAATATGTCCAATATCTAATGCCTGATAGCCCGCATCCACTAAAAAAGGAACCATAATAGTGGCCGTCGGCCCTAGAGCTAATAAAATCAAGGACGACGGTTCTAAAGGAACATTTTCCTTTACAAAAGACAAGATTTTTTGATAACTAGAAAACGCATTCTTAGCCGGTGCCAGAATACGATGAACAGAAGAAGCCGTCGAAAATAAATCATTCCCTACACCTAGTCGAGAAAATTCTCCCTCAACAATATAAATATTGCGATGAGAAAAAATACTCTTCCAATAATCAAGTATTGTTTCAACATGGCTCTTATCCAAATAGTCCATATAAAAACGAGTAATATTAAGATTCCCAAAAATATATTCATCTGGAATAAAGGATTGTATCATATTACGACGTTTATACATTTCATGACTCCAATAATTTATCGCAAACGCATTATATTGGGACAAATCACCAAATGTATCAGGAATACAAAGCAATAGGCGCTTATCTCGTAAAGCGAATGTCTTCGTTAATAATTCCCGAAGTTTAGCATCATCATTCTGAAATGATTGCTGTTTTATCCCCATCATCCATTTAAATTCACCATCGCCAAATCGAGAAATAGATAAATGATTATCCAAAATATCTTTTAACGACTCTTCCAAAGTCATAATGCGTGGCTGCCAAGCACCTCTTTTTACATTAGCCGCATTTTTTCTTCTGTAATATGGATTTAAGCATCTTTCTTTTAATCGACTCAATAAAAACATGTCCATCCCTCTCATTTATTTTTCAAATTCAATAAAGCTCTTAATAGACTATCCATTCCTATTATGGCACAAATAGCTTTAATCTTTACCCTTTTACCCACGCCTTTATCACGTAGAATCTCACCTTGATGAAGGCGTAAATTTCTCCGAACGATGGCACTTTTTTCTGACCATTTTATTCCATGACATTCATTTTGATACAAATATCCTACGAAATGAATAGCACAGTCATTTATACTTATCGGTAACCCTAATGCCTTATAATAATCATAGCGTCTTTGGACGATATCTATATTATTCCAACGAACCTCAGATGAAACGGTATGGGTCAGACTGCTTTCAGTCTGGACATAATGATATAAGCATTTATCGATATGTACAATTTTTTTGAACTTTGGTGTCACCTGAGTCAGTACATCATAGTCTTCCAACATATGGTACGTTTCGTTAAACTTCACCTTTTTAAGCAATGACGCCCGAATTACCTGGTTCCACAAAAAGTTTTTCAATTCACGCTCAAGACTCTGCTCGTAAACAAAAGCCTTTAAATCCACCTTTTCTGGCAAGGCAATATGCCAAGGTTCGTCGACATCGTCACGAGTATAAAAATAATCAAAGACGAAACAATCGGGTTTGTATTTTTCCAATCCCTCATGAATCGTTACATACCAATCCGTTGTCACATAATCATCTGAATCCACCCAGGCAATATAGTTTCCTGCTGCTTGGGATAAACCTAAGTTTCTTGCCGATCCTACTCCACCATTTTCCTTATGGAAAATGCGGAGGCAAGCATATTTCTTTGAATAGGATTGCAATATATTCCAAGTATCATCTTTCGATCCATCATCAACACAGATAATTTCCACGGGAGCTTGCTGTACAGACTGCAATAATGAGTCTAAGCAGCGCCCAATTGTTTGACCCGCATTATATGCAGGAATAATTATAGATAACTCTATAGAACTCATTCGATAATCCCTTCATCTTTTTATATTTTTTCAAAACTATTTTTTTCGAAGTAATTGCCTCTTTATCAACTTCTAAAATTTCTTTTCCACATTTTTGGGCATATTTTAATTCACGTTGAACCCAATATGAACTTTTAGAATTAACAGATGACACAAAAATAACCGCGTGTGACTGCCGTATCCTTTGCTCTAAAATGTGCACTGTATCCTCACAAAATAAAGTTCTTTTAAGATAATCTTTATCAGAAATCCAATCACAGTATATATTCTTCTTTTTATAATTAAGAAAATCTATCAAGTATTGAACCGACTTAAAGTCTTTATAGCTGTGTGAAATAAAGTAATCATAATTCTTATACTTTTGTTCTTTGGCTTGATTGTTTATTCGATATGCTAATTCTTTCGGAGTTTCTGGTATGATATACCTAATTTTACCGCTTTCTTTGATTCGCTTTCTCCTTCTTTTATTTTTTGTATGTATCTGCATGTATTTCTGTTTTCGCAATTCTACAAAATGACCAAAGCTCTGTAAATAATAGAAAGCCATTTCTCGTAATTGAAAATTATATTCACTGTTTGTGAGTTTTTTAAAAAATCTAACCGTTTTCGGAGAATAATATTTTTTTAATTCCATTAATATATATACTTTATCTTTTTGGCTAGCATTTTTTCTATCATAAAAGCCCATAAGCTTATCTAAAAAAGCTGGGCCAACCATTTGAACATATTGCCGAGCTTGATCAATTTTATTTCTCTTTTTATTAATTCTAGGCAACCGTACTTTTTTTAACTCATTTTCTCTTTGTTCTTGTATTAATTTTGAAAACGTCTCCTTATGATGCTTCAAAACCGTTAAAGTCAGAAGTTTTTTCTTACGAATAATCCTTTCTAAAAAAGTATTAGGTTCTACCGGATTATATCTTCTTTTTTTATGAACTTTTACTAGTTTTATATCTGCCCCATTATAGTATTTATATTGTTCTTCTAGTAAGCTATATTCAAAAGGATAATATTGTTTTAGATAGTTAATAATAGTCTGAGCCGTATACTCTGCTGGCAATATAGGAATAATTGTATCAATATACTTCGCAAAATCTGTTTGGTTCTTTTTGAAGATTTCCTCATACTTATGTTTTGTATACGACATATATCTCACTCCATGTAATAAATAGCATCTACTCTGAAACTATCATTATATCACTATTTAAAATTACTTTTATCTATATTCTGGGGCACCATTTGTATGACACGATTCCATTGATTGTCCGTATGAGAAATTATGCTTTCAGTTCTTTCAACTAACAACGAAAAACAATCTTGACAATTTGAATATTTTGAACTCTGTGTTTCAAAAAAATATTTTTCTTTTTGCAATAACTCATAAGCAGTTCTGTATTTATACCACAATTCATAATAAGTTTCTATTCTACTCCAAAATTGTAAGTACGCAATAATTGCACCAATTAAAATTAAAAACAGTTTATTAATTGCATAATCTCCTAAGGGAATTATTCCAACTACTGGCAAAAAGAAGGTCAAAAAATATTCTGCCTTCTTAAACCTTTTATATCGCTTTTGATTATATATACTTTTTTCATCAAACCATTGTATTTGAGCATTTAATCGCGTACTTATATACTCTTGTGGTGATATTTGCATATAACTCTTCTCTTTCGGTATTTTCGCCACTAGCTCACACCCGCTTATCTATTATTCCAGTAATCACTTTAATAACGTTTAATAGCATCAATAAGTGATTTACGTTGCCATCCTATCATTTCAGTTGCACAATCTTGAATTTTCCTGGGTATACGTTCACTTCCCCAAGGTTTTAACCCTAATATTGTTTTATTCATCCGAATAGCTTCATCAATTTCATAATCAATCCACTGACTATACGCAGCATACATCCCAGATATAACAATAACGACACTGCTAGGGCTGATCTGACCCGTGAGTTCTTCTTTCAATTTTTTTGTATTATTAGCATCTAGCGGATCATGAGAGGGAACACTATAATTTTTATACTTAATATCCGAATCATCTAGCCATGATACTACTGTGCAATAATCCGCATCATATTTCCAAGCATGACTAATAAATAAATTATATGTTTTTTTCTGTCTAAATTCATAAAAATTCATAATATTACCTCCGAACATATTTTTGATTCTCAATAAATTATTTGTTTTTATTTTGTTTGTCAAAAACCACCTGGATAATCAAATCTTTTGTATTTTTGAAAGTTTCTTGTTCCCATTTTACAGGACCACTCTCTAAGAATTTTTTTTCATATTTCGCTGCATTGGTTCTATCCCCTAAGTGCAGGTAACAATTAGATAGGGTTGCAACTTCCCATTTGTCCAAGATTTTATCTTTTACTTCTTTATTTGATAATTGTTTTACAAGTTCTCTACATACTTGACGACGAATGTAATTCAAACCTCTCCAATCATCTTCATCCAGTCTACTATTCTGAAGTTTTAGTAGAATACAATTTGCATAATTTTCTCCAGTATAATAATCATGCTTTAAAAGATATCCATTCTGATAAAAACCGATTGCTTGATCTAAATATTCTTTGGTTTCTTTCAGTGAATTCATCTTTAATTGAGATAAGTTTTTACAAATTGCTCCTGCAATTCCTAAAGTTTCTGTATCTAGAGTTTTACTTACAGGCAAAATATTAATAATTTTCCAAGCCGCTTCTAATGCTTCTTTTTCTGACGGCTTCTTCAATTTATAAGTAGCCAATGCCCATTGTTGGATAAAATATGAATTGTTAGGTAAAATATCATGCAACGACTTCCAACAAGATATAGCTTTATCAAAATCAGAATCGCTCATTGATTTCTGCCCTAAAGATGCCTTCTCTGCAATTTGTTGAATTTTATCAATTTCCTCATCAGTTATATTCGAGCCTTCACTTTTCGTAGGAGGCTGCAATTCTCTTAAATAAGTATAAACAGGACTATCTACATGTCTGTCTTCTGAGCTACGAATAGCTAATTTTAAGGTCTCCGATAATTGTTTTTTATGTAATTCACCATTAGGGGTATCTAACTTGTCGTAAAAAAAGATTCGAATATGACTCAAATCAAAGGGTATATGATTCTTTCCACCTTCTTCACACTGTGCAGTTACAATTGTACTAGCTTGCCTTAAGGCATAACGAACTCCCAGTTCATATAAAGCATTATCATTATGGGTCGTTATATCAGCTATAACCAGGTCTGCATCCAAAAGTAATTTATACATAGAAAGATCAATCTCTCCTGATGAAGTTATGTCGTCCCCCCGTATCACTTCATATTCAGGAAACTCTTTTTCCATTAATGGTTTAATTACATCATTATAGACAATATCTAAATCAACAGTATTACCTGTTATATAATCCATTTTTTCCCCGAATCCCATAACGACAAAGCACTTCTTCAATGTGAATCCCTCCTCAATTTCAACTATATTTTTTTAATATTATGTCAAATCATTTAAAACCGCTTCAAATTTATCTACGGACCGATTCCAATCCAAGGACAGAATATCTTCATATCCTTGTTGTGCTAATTTGATGCGTTCGTCATCGTAATCAAATAAATAAGAAATATGTTCGACAAGGCCTTCGACGTCTTTTGGAGGTGAAAGCAGGACATTGCGCCCATCTGTTGCATATTCATGGACACCACCATAGTCGCTGGCAACGTAAGCACATCCACAAGCCATGGCTTCGGCACCTGTCAGGCCAAAGCCTTCTTTGATGGAAGGGCAAAGATAAATTTTGGATTGGTTATAAACTTGCCGCAATTGAGGCTGCGTTGCACTCTGAATATATTGAATCCAAGCAGGTAAATTATCGGGGCGTTTCGGTACACCGAATAAGGTAGCCTGTAAATCAGGATATCGTTCTTTTAATTTTTTCAATGCAGCAATTCCATATACCGAGCCCTTATGCACCTGCTCATGGTACAGCATGGAAACCGTATGCCCCTTTCGAGAAGCAATGGGAATATCAATATTAAAAACATCAAAATCTATCCCATTAGGAATCAAGACACAATCGGCTCCGCTATCTAGAACAATCTTTTCTAACCATTTAGCAATAACAATATTCTTCATCCTCAAGCGGTAGGTCTCTTTTACTGCATCAGCAGTCCAGCTTCCCCAATTTTCAAAGTCTTGTATAAAATATAGTTTTTTCCCTTTATTTATACTTAACTTAGCTACATCATCAGCTGTACCTACAGCAGTCGCGCAAACAAAGTCCGCATCCGGAAGCTCTTGATCATTGATGCCGGTATAAGCACAAATTTTATGAACTTTAGGATTTAAAGCAAACCATTTTGGATAATACCACACCAGAAATTTATAACAAAGCCTCCTAAAAAAAACTGGAATCTCTTGATGATGTTTTGCTCCACCAGAACAATCAAAAACAATGGATACTTCGTGTCCACGTGTAACAAAGCGATTTGCATATTCAAAAACCATTTTGAAACCGCCAATAGGTGCTTTGGAATATCCTGGCAATACCAATGTAATCCTCATATCATTTATGCCTTTCAAGATAATATTTAATGATCAAAATTTAAAAGTGTCTTTCAACCCAAGCCACTGCTGATCTTTATCGCTCAGATTCAAGGTTGTGCCGTCTTCGAGATGATAACCGGCGGCGCTGGGCGAACCCTGATAGTCGCCGACGAGCTGCGGCCACTGGATGCCGATTTCCGGGTCATTCCAGGCCATGCCGCCTTCATCATTGGGATGCCAGAAATCATTGACCTTATAGCAGAATTCCGCCACGTCGCTGAGAACCAGAAACCCATGGGCAAAGCCTTCAGGAATGAGGAACTGCTTCTTATTTTCTTCCGTTAATTCGACACCGTACCATTTACCATAGGTCTTAGAATCGCGGCGCAAATCGACAGCCACATCGAAGACACTGCCGCGGACAGCACGGACAAGCTTGCACTGGGGAAAATGCTTCTGGAAATGAAGCCCCCGCAAGACCCCTTTCGTCGACATAGACTGATTATCCTGGACAAAATTAATATGGAATCCCGCTTCCTCCATATCCTTCTGATTATACGTTTCCATAAAATATCCACGGCCATCGCCATGAACCGTCGGCATAATGACACAAAGCCCGTCAATGCCGCCCACATTCTTTTCAACCTTTATCTGACCCATTGTTGTATCTCCCTTCATGTATATTTCTTTATTATAACATATTCAATTTGCAGGCCGCCCTTATCGTTCATCGTAGTTCGTTCGTCGTTCATCGAAAGGTGCCCCTGCGAAAGGGCGCTGTTAGCGTAGCGACTGAGGGGTTCTTTTTTGCCTCTATACGCTTGTCCTGTAAGCCTTTTTGGCCCATCAGGTACCGACCAAAGGGAGGGTGTAGGCCGGCTGCCAAAACGGACAGCAGAGGCTGGCGTCCCGCGTGAATTCCGTACACAGCCAGAATTTATGACAAGTATCACACGGTCATAATACAATCATAAGTCTGTCGCCGCGCAGCGGCATCTGAGTCCGAGGCGAACTTCGGCCTGCGAACTGCGACCTGCGGCCGGGACTTCAGTCCCGGCTCCCATACATCTTCTGGTAATACTGCTGGTATTCCCCGGAAATGATGGGCTGCCACCAGTCTTCGTGATCCAAGTACCACTGGATGGTTTTCTTGATGCCGTCGGCGAATTTCGTTTCCGGCAGCCAGCCTAATTCGTTGTGGATTTTCGTCGGGTCGATGGCGTAACGGCGGTCATGGCCTTTGCGGTCGGTGACATGGTGGATGAGGCTTTCCGGCTTGTCCAATTCTTTGCAGATTAATTTGACGATGTCGATATTCCTCATTTCATTATGGCCGCCGACGTTATAGACTTCGCCGACACGCCCCTTCTGGAGAATGAGGTCGATGGCCCGGCAATGGTCTTCGACATAGAGCCAGTCGCGGACATTGAGTCCATCCCCATAGACAGGCAGGGGCTTGTCATGCAGGGCATTGATGATCATAAGGGGAATCAGCTTTTCGGGAAAATGGTACGGTCCATAGTTATTGGAGCAGCGGCTGATGGTCACCGGCAAACCATAGGTTCGATGATAGGCTAATACCAGGAGGTCAGCCGAAGCCTTTGAGGAACTATACGGACTGGACGTGTGAATCGGCGTCGTTTCCGTAAAGAACAAATCGGGCCGGTCCAAGGGCAAATCGCCATAGACTTCATCCGTCGATACCTGATGATAGCGCTGGATACCGTATTTGCGGCAGGCATCCATGAGCACAGCCGTCCCCATGATATTCGTTTCCAAGAAAATCGCCGGATTCTCAATAGACCGGTCGACATGCGATTCCGCCGCAAAATTGACGACCACATCGGGATGTTCCTCTTCAAACAACTGATACACCGCATTGCGGTCGCAGATATCAGCCTTGACAAAACGGAAATTATCCTGACCCATAACCGGTGCCAGCGTAGACAAATTCCCGGCATACGTCAACTTATCCAAACAAATCACCCGGTCCTGCGGATGCTCCTTCAACATATGAAACACAAAATTCGAACCAATAAACCCGGCACCGCCGGTTATTATTATAGTCATGTTAGGGTTCCTCCTCATCATGTACTACGTATTTTTTCATTTATAGCAGTTAGCCATTAGGGACTAGGGATTAGTCGGAGATATCGTGCAATGCACTCATCTCCTAAATCGACAATTGCTTCTTCCTAAGTTTAGCAATCAGCGCATTCAATAAACGGCCTACTTCATTACTCTGCAATTTAACCCGTCGGACATCCACATCGGTTAAATATCCAAAATCAACACACAAAATAAGCTGCGTCATTAATTCCGCATTCGAACCACGGGCAATATATAAGAAATGCACAAATTCCTTATCAGAACCGCGCGCATGCCCTTCTGCAATATTCGAGGGAATCGAAACTGCCGAGCGCCGCAGCTGGTCAGATAACGCAAATTTTTCCTCACACGGCAATTTTTTTGCAATAAGATATGCCTCCCGAGCCAAACGCATCGCTTTTTGCCAAACGACCAAATCTTGATAACATTTCACTGGCATAGTACATTACTCCCTTCCATTTACGAAAAAAGAAAAATGCCTTGCCAATACACACCCATCAGACACTAACCCCTGACAGCTAATCCCTAACTGCTGATTTTTAATCCTTTAGGAATCTCCCTTCCGCGACTTTCTTCAGATATTGTCCATACGGGCTCTTGCCGTATTTGACAGCGCTTTCCATGAGGGTGGCTTTGTCGATCCAGCCGTGGCCGTAGGCAATGTCTTCCAATGCAGCAATATGAATGCCAGCTCTGGTTTCTACGGCTTTGACGAAATTGGAGGCTTCGCTCAGGCTGTTGACTGTTCCCGTATCGAGCCAGGCATAGCCCCGTCCGAGGGTGACGACATTGAGATTCCCTTTTTCCAGATACATCTGATTCAAATCCGTTATTTCCAGTTCGCCCCGCGCCGACGGCTTGACTTGTTTGGCATATTCACAAACATGCTCATCATAAAAATACAGCCCCGTGACGGCATAATTCGTCTTAGGCTGTGCCGGTTTTTCTTCAATGGAAATCGCCTTGCCCTGCTCATCGAACTCAATGACGCCGAACCGTTCCGGATCGTCAACGTAATAACCAAAGACCGTGGCCCCTTCCGTGTTGGCCGCAGCCTGCTGCAAATGGTGGGTCAGACCGGCGCCGTAGAAAATATTATCGCCCAAAACCATGGCACACGGTTCTCCGTCGATAAATTCTTCGCCGAGAATAAAGGCCTGCGCCAATCCATCTGGCGACGGCTGCACCTTATAACTCAGATGGATACCATAACGGGACCCATCCCCCAGAAGCCGTTCAAAATTCGGCAAATCCGTCGGCGTTGAAATAATCAAAATCTCCCGGATTCCAGCCAACATCAACGTCGACAACGGATAATAAATCATCGGCTTATCATATACCGGCAACAACTGCTTAGACGTCACCATCGTCAGCGGATACAACCGCGTCCCGCTACCTCCAGCTAATACAATACCTTTCATATAACCAGCTCCTCGCACAATTACATATTATATCAAATCACGCTTATAAATCCGGAATATTTAGTGAAAAGAACCGCTCTATACCACAATGATGCAACATACAAGGATTCCCATTCTTACAAACTTCACAATGATTGTTCGTGCAATATCGTCTCCCATATAACCAAGGATGATTGAAATAGTGTTCTGAAATAGATTGATAATTACCGTATTGCCCATTAGATATAATCAAATTACAGCTTTTAGGCAAACGAACCGTATAATATGTGCTGGTTCCATGGTGAGGGCATTTCATATATTTATAAAAATTATTTTTAAAATAATCTCTATATAAATATTTATCAACAATCCTCCTAGGAACATCTCCTGTCATCACATGATTAAATTTTAATACTTTTTTAAGCTCTATTTCTTTAGGCCATAAAACTTCCATTTCCGTATTTGAATGTTGAAAAAAGTCACCTTGTCTCAAGGCATACACCAATCCATCAAGCTCTACACATTCACAAATAAATATGATTTGATTGCTTAACAGAAAAGAAACATTTGCAGCGGGTTTTATATATAAAAGATATAAATAGATAGCAATATCGCATAAATCCACTCTTTTTTTATCAAAATTTATCCAAGGTAAATATAATACATCCGCTTTGCGTCCACTATGATGAACTAAAGCTTCAAAATGGTTAAAATGGTCTTCGTGAAAATGCGTAAGCATAAAGCTAATGCTCTTGGAGTCATTCATACCACTCCAAATCCATTCGATTTGCGATTCTACATTATCTTTCCGTTTGCTACCACAATCCACAAGTAAGGACTCTCTATCCTTTTGTAATAAGATACTCTCCCCAAATCCCATATTAAAAACATTCATCAGCATATAATCACCTCCTACTCACTCATTCGTATTTGAACCTTGATTGATACTTTCACGCCTCTGTTATTTTATCAGGCTCATTTCTTTTATTCATTATCAAAGAGGTAAAATATAATAATACTGGGGAATAGTTAAAAAATAAAGGAGTGGACTCTCCAAAGCAATATACTTCACAAGCAAGAATAGTCAAAAATAAAATGCTATTTTGTTTTTTATAAGCATACCTAGATATATATATAAACATAAAATTATATACTATTGACATGCTAATCCCGTAATATATCAATAAATATAAAAATCCATTATCCAACGCATCCGTATTTAAAGTCATGTTATTTCCAAAAAATTGAAGTCCATATGTTTTAATAAAATTTTGCCATAAAAATAATCGCCCAGACATCAATAGATTTAAATCTTGCCAACTTGAATCTAGCGCATAAAAATTAAATGCAACAAAAATGGTGAAAATCGTACCACCAAGGAATAGATATTGTAACGGCCATAAGATCCATCTGAGAGATGAAAAAATAAAACGTTTTCGCAAAAATAACAAGAGTAACAAATATACTGCAGTAACACCAGAGGCCGTTCTACTCTGAAATAAATAAAAAACAATACCATTAATGATAAACTCAATAATTATCTCTTTATTGCGAAGAGCATATCCTCTTAGTAAATTATATCCAGTTATAAAAGCAAATATAATAATTGGCGGCGTATTAGGATTCCTAAAACCAAAAACATATACGACTTGGCGATAAGAAATTTTATCTGATGTGGCTACCCAATGCATATCAGTAATTCCAACTAGACTCGACATAACGACCATCAAAAACGCAATAAACAGCATTTTATTATTATAAGAAATCATTTTTTTATACGTAAGTCCTCGAGCAATTAATGTAAATAAAAAAACACGAAATGCCGCTAAGGTTCCTGTATAAATGTAAGATAACACCGATATAAAAAATAATATTATCGCAAAGATAATTCCCGTGACCTTAACTGCTCCCAATTGAAAATAACTGCACAACAATAATATTCCCGCAACAAAAAGTAACCCCATAGTTCCCACTTGGGGAACCGTAATCTGACTAGTACTTAAACAATTTGATAGACTAATACATAGAAAAAACAACAATGCTGTAATATCTATTAATGAATATCTCGATTCCATTAAATCACCACTTAACTCTAGAAGTAATATATCAGCTCATTTGCTAAATGCCCTTTTATAATAAAATTTGGCAAAAATATCCTTGAATATGTTTCTAATCGCTTGTCTACTATCTACACAATATTTAAAATACATCTTCCAACTAATAAAAGAATATTTGAAACAGATATATTGGATTCTATTCTCTATAAACTTCAATAATTGATTAACATTGTTTTTAAAATCTGAATCAATATTATCTGAATAGTGATAGCAAAGAACATTCAATACCGTTTTACGATTTTCAATTTGTTGCACATGTTTTTTTACAGATTCTCTAGCTTTTGTACGCCAAAGATGGATACCTTGATGAAAGGTCCGAACTTCACCACCAATTTGATTATTTCCCTGCCGATATTTCATCAAAGGCTGAGAAATGGGAAGAATCCCTCCCGAAATAGCAGCTACCAATGCCAACCACTCATCATGAACAGCTTCCTTGGGAAAAGGAGAAGCTGTTCTAAAAAGTTCTCGGCGAAATGCACACGCACTTCCTTGTACAACATTTCCTAATAGTAACCTTTTATATCCAGTCCGTGAAAAATCATCAGGATTAAAACTCAACAAATGCCAAAAAGAAGGGTGTAACAATTGTAACCGCTGGTCTACTAAAACAGCATCATGAAACACCAACTTAATTTCTGGATGATTCAGGAATACCTGATAAATGATTTCAATTTTTTTTAAATCCCAAACATCATCTTGATCGCTTAAAAAAATAACATCTCCTGTGCACAAACTAATAGCTTTTTGAAAATTTAACCGATATCCTAAGTTATGAGTATTTTTAATAATCTTCACATTGCCCGACCAGGTTCTTAGAACTTCTTCTGCTTTTTGAATAGTGTTATCCTGTGAACAATCATCACATATAACAATCTCATCAGGCTGCTTAGTTTGACCTATGATACTATTTAACTGTTCTTCAATAAATGCTTCCCCATTATAGGTACACATTGCTACTGAAATCACGATATACACTCCTTAAATCCACTTACCGATAGCCCAACACACGTACTTCTTTACGAATCATATTTACGATTCCAGAAAATAAAGTATCTGGAATAAAAGGCAGCATCAACTCAAAAATAGTGATTGTTGGGCGCGTTTTAATAAAAGACAATAAATGAATAAAGGAACGAATGCCATGATGTTTACTATACGCTTCTCTAGCTCTAATCCAAGCAGCTTCTGTCTGATACATATCTTCGCAAGGTAAATGTTGAATAAGAAAATCAAAAAAGCTAACTTCTCGAGTCAGTTTTATACGATAGTAATCTCTTTTATTCGAAATGCCATGTAAAGTTTGGCTATTATTGGAACCATGAACGCGATGCTGTATTAAACAATCAGATATATAACAAAAATCGCCTAATGCCAACGCGTACATTTCTAGCCATTGGTCATGATAGACCATCGTGGGAAAAGGAACCGCTGCTTTCGCAGCTTCCGTTGTCATCATCATAGCGCAGCCTACGTTCCAGCTCTTAACTAAAAACGTTTTTTCTTGATATGCTTTATTATTTATTTTTTCTATACATGCAGGATAAATGCTTTTACGTATAACTTTACTTTCTTCATTAATTAACTCGACATCAGAATGACAGCAAGTACATTTAGGATGGCATTTCATGAACTCAACCATGACTGAAACTTTATTTGTCATCCAAATATCATCTTGATCACTATAGGCAATATACTTTCCATTCGCATGTTTTGTTAATTCTTCAAAAGCTCGAGTTACACCATTATTGTGACCGTTATCTAAAATTTGGTATGGTATATTAGTTATATATCGAGAAACAATATCTTGTCCATCAAAATCCTGCGGACTATCATTCCAAATCAATAATTCTAATGGCCGATAGTCTTGATTATTTATAGATTGTAATTGCTTAATAAACCAATCTATATTGGGCTTATATACAGCCATCGCCACTGTGACCATCGATTTTTCATTCATGTTATGAAAACTCCTATCAAGTATATTTAACGTTTAAACAAAGTTTGTTTCAATTTACCAAAGGCCTTCAAAGAACGTTTTAAGTCTTCTGGATCTTTTAACCCCATATACAAACGGTGCAAGATATAGCGCGGACGTAAATAATATTTCCGCCTTGCATACGAGCAGAAGGCTACGAGGTCATCTGCCGATAAACCAGGAATATTCAAGACACAGCTTACCGTACCATCTTCATGACAATATTCGTCATAGTTCCCAGAAATGTAGCCATTACTTTTAGCCCAGTCATAAGCTTCGGTTCCTGGATATGGAATAAGTGGAAAGAACTGCGCTGTGTCCGTATTAAACTTAAGGGCAGCCTGTAAAGTCCGTTCCATCGTTTCTCGAGTTTCTCCCTGGTTCCCTACCATATAGCATGCGTGGACTAAGAGCCCTGCTTTTTTTGCATTATGCATATATTCTGTAATCTGTTTTAATGTCGTCCCTTTATGGATATTTTTTAGGATTTGCTGATTAAAACTTTCAACCCCAGGAATTAGCAAGCGGCACCCCGCTTTTCGCATCATCTTCATGGTATCATAGTCCAGATTGACACGAGCATTGCACAACCAGCGGAAGCGCTTATGCAGGCCTTTATCAATCAGCATCTGACAAATTTCCATGACGCGCGCTTTATCAATAGTAAACGTATCATCTTCAATGACAATTTCTTTGACTTCTGGGAATTCTTTGGCAATATATTCAAATTCAGCCACAACGTTTTCAGCACTGCGTTTACGGTAAACATGTCCATGCATGACCTGAGGATACACACAATAATTACAACGAGCTGGACATCCTCTTCCGGTAAATATCTGAATAGCCGGATAAGTAGCTGCTGGAAAGGCATAATCATAAACATCTAAGTGTTCTTTGATAAATTTAGCAGCCATGGGAATATCATCCAAATCAACAATAGGATTACGGTCTGGATTATTTATAATGCCAGAGGCTGTTTTATAAGAAATTCCTTGAACCGCTTTCCAATCTTTCCCGTCACGTAAGCAAGTAGCCAATTCCAAAATAGTCGTATCATATTCACGACGCGCAATGATATCTACAGCTGTCGCTTTAGTCAGCGTTTCTTCAACTGTTGCTGTCGGATGCGTACCTACCATAACAATCTGAGATTGGGGATATAATTTTTTCACTTCTGCTGCAAAATGGATATCACTATTAATAGAAGGCGTACTCGTATCGAGAACAAAAAGCGGGGTATCTTTTGCTTCTTTAGCAACAATGTCAAGGCACGTCTTTTCATCAAATTGTTTCGCTGGAGCATCAATGAAAATAATGTTGAATCCATTTTTTTCAGCTAATGCCGCTGCATAAATAAGCCACAATGGATAATATAAAACGCCACTATGACCAATTGCCGGGCTACGGGATTCTCTTGAAAACTTCCCATATTCAGCTTTAAATGGTGGATTGATAAAACAGATGTTCATTAATGTTCTCCCCTTCTCAAATAGTGCTTTATGACACCATGGTAAATGTAATAACTCATATACAAACTTGATTGCAATACATTTAGATGCTGACTTTTCCGATATACCTGCCAAGTCCAGGTTAGGCTTTTCCATTTATTGCTAGTCAATGACCCATTTTCTTTTCGATAATAGGCTAATTCTTTTGGCAAGGAATAGGCTTTTCCGCCTTGCTTTAAGATGTTGAGCCAAGTGATGTAGTCTTCATGTCTCTGGGACGGCATGACAATGTCATGTACCTGACTACGATCAATCATGACCGTTAAACAACCGATATCATTGCCTTTTAAAAGCCCTCTATAGTCAACGGCTGTTTTCGTTTTAACCAGATTCCCTAAATGATGAATGTCGCCACTAAATTGGCGATACCAGGTATAGGTGAATGCATAGTGATACTTCTGCATAAAACTTACTTGATTAAACAATTTCCGAGGATGCCACAAATCATCACTGTCCAGAAAAGCCAAGTACTGTCCTTGAGCTTCTGAAATCCCCTTATTTCGGGCACATGCAACGCCCTGATTTGTTGGCAACCGGTAGTAACGAATCCGCTGGTCTTCAAATTCATGGGCAATACTTTCTATATCTTCCTCTGAACAATCGTCGATGATTAATAACTCCCAATTAGGATACGTCTGATGGCAAACCGACTGAATGCTGTCTCGGATTGTTTTACTGCTATTGTAAGCCGGCATGATAATGCTGACTAAAGGTACTTCATAAGACATAATGATGAATCCATCCTTTGTAAAAATAGGAAGAAACTCTCCGCCACTTTGTGGCACCTCCAGCACGGCTCTCCGTTTTGGCAACCATCTTGAGGAAGAACCTCTCCGCCACTTCGTGGCACCTCCAGCACGGCTCTCCGTTTTGGCAACCATCTTGCGCTTCCCTGCGGTCAGCACCTGATGGGCCAAAAAGGGCCTATCAGGGGAGGCTTTGTGGGAGGCTTAGGTTTAGCGCTGGAATTTGCTTAGGTCCAGGTCTTTACCGCTGACGTCTTTGCCTTCGGTGGCGCTCTTGGTGACTAGGATCTTGATAGTCTGGATCATGATGATGAAGTCTTCCCAGATGCTGTAGTTTTCGATGTACATCAGGTCGTAGACGAGTTTGTCATACGGCGTGGTGTTGTATTTGGCAAAGACCTGGGCCAGGCCGGTGATGCCCGGTTTGACGTTATGGCGATAAGCGTATTCGGGGTTTTCTTTCTTGAATTGTTCGACAAAGAAGGGCCGTTCCGGTCTTGGGCCGACGAGGCTCATGTCGCCGTTGAGGACGTTGAGGATCTGCGGCAGTTCATCCAGGCGGGTGGCACGGATGAATTTGCCGACTTTGGTAATGCGCGGGTCGTCTTCCGTCGCCAGCTGGGGACCGGAATATTTTTCCGCATCGACGCGCATGGAACGGAATTTATAGACCTTATACTCTTTGCCAAAGCGGCCGACGCGAACCTGGCTGTAAAGAACGGGGCCGCCGTCGCCGAGCTTGATAGCCAGGGCAACAGGGATGGCGAAAGGCAAGGCGAAAATAGACGCAAGACCGGCCACGATGATGTCGACGGTACGCTTGACAGCCCGCTGTTCCACGCTGAGGCGCAAACTCTTGGGCCGGAAGACGGGGACGTCGTCGATTTTCTGCAGCATGGCGCCGTTACAGAAGATTTCGTAAGAGCCGGGGATGATGTACGGCTGGATTTCCTTATCCGTACAGTAGTTGACGATATCCGCCTTGGTCGTAATGGGGATATCTGAGCAGATGATGAGCGTGTCGATGTCACAGGATTCCAATTCTTTCCGCCAATCTTTCTGTGGGTCCATGACGACGTGCTGGAGCTGCAACTTGAGCTGTGGCTGAGCACTCATGCGGTAATAGACATGACGGCATTCATCTTCGTTGCCCATAATCATGACACGGCGTACGGGATGAAGGCTCTGTTCCCAATGCTGGACGGCCCGCTTCCAAAAGCCGAGCAGGACAAACTGCACAGCCGTACTGGAAGCGATCAAGACCCGGGAATAAGCAAACTCATGAATGACGAAGCTCAAGGCCATGATGAGGATGAGGACCAAAAACAAGCTGACGGCCAGGCTGATCAGGACTTCGCTGAAGCGCTTGTGCTCAATCGTATACAGGCCATTGATGCTGAACAGCATGACCGTAAAGATGATAGCAATAGGCAGCATCCCCGAGTATAAGACCGAGTGTATTTCCCTCGCACTGGGCGGGATAATCAGATAGGTCAGGAGTATGTAAGTTAGGGTGATGATAGTCACGTCACCGAGTAAACCGAAAAGTTTACGTGACGTAGGATAGACACGGGTCTTCATGACCTCATTCATTCCTTTCGTAAGTGATCGCGGAGCCACCCTATCGGGCGTTCCGCAGGGGTTAGCAGTTAGGGGCTAGGGGTTAGGGACTGGAGACGGTGTCTCTGTTCTCATGATAGTGTAATTGGTTGTTAACAGTTAGCCGCTAGCTGTTAGGGGTTAGGCTGCGAATCGGGCTCGCTGACGCATCGCCGCTCCGTTCGGATTCAGATGCTGCTTCGCAGCGTCAGGTTCACGCGATTGTATGGCGCAGGAGCGCCTGGAATGGCGGCTTATCGCCTTTTCGGCGATGTCGCGCGCGTTTTTTTGCCGATAGTTCCCGAGACGAGATGCACAGCGTTCGCGCGGGCGCCCCGCGTGGGCGCCCGCTATGCGCCGCAGGGGGCATCCGAGGACGCATTGTCAGTCTGAGTCTAAAGGCGCGCAGCGCCATCTGAGTCCGAGGCGGACTGCGGACTGCGAACTGCGGACGGCGCCTACGAGAAAGAACCCCTCCGCCCCTTTGGGGCACCTCCCCTTCGCAGGGGAGGCTACGCGCTGAGGGTATCCCGAAGCGTCGTTGTCAGTTTGAGTCTGTCGCAGCGGTACGCTGCATCTGAGTCCGAGGCGGACTGCGGACTGCCGACTGCGGACGGCGGGCCGCCGGTTATGGCGGCCCCTACCTTCTCCGGCGCTTTTTGTGGTGTTCTTCGTCGTAATAGTAGTAGTAATAGTAGCCGCTGCGGCGTTTCTGGGGGACTTTGTTGAGGATGACGCCGAGGATGTTGGCGTGGACTTTTTCCAGGAGTTCTTTGGCTTGTTTGCCTTCGTCCGGGCTGATGTCGCCACTGCCCAGGACGAGGATGGTACCATCGACCCGGCTGCTCATGAGGGCAGCATCGGTGACGGCCAGGACTGGCGGCATATCGAGGAAAACGTAATCGTAAGTTTCAGCAGCTTCCTGCAGCAAAGCCTCCATCTTTTTCGAGCCCAGGAGTTCAGCCGGGTTCGGCGGGATGGGGCCGCTGGTAACGATGTCGAGGTTGGGGAAGACGTCGGCCTGGATGACTTCTTTCAGTGGCCAGTCTTCGGCAAAGCAGTTGCTCAGGCCCCGGTTGAGCAGGCTGAAACGGCGATGGACGACGGGTTTACGCATGTCGCAGTCGATGAGCAGGATTTTTTTATTGTCCTGCCCGATGGCAATGGCCAGGTTGGCGACGGTCGTCGACTTCCCTTCGCCGGGAACGGCCGACGTAAAGACGATGGTCTTTACGGTCTTGCCGGCACCAGAAAACTGTAAGTTCGTCCGGATGGCTCGATAGGCTTCGGCTACCGGCGACCGGCTGTCATAATGGGTGATGAAATCTATTTCCGCCATAATTTCCTCCTAATTTTCGACCACAGACCCTCGTTGCCGCCTTTTTCTACCTGCAAGGTATTGGTATCGGGAATCATGCCCAGGACAGGCAGACCCAGTTCTTTTTCCACATCTTCGGCGGTCCGTATCTTGCGATACATGAGAGATTGGACGATGACCGTTCCCATGCCGACGATGAGGCCTAACAAGGTCATGATGGCCATGACCAGGACTTTCCGCGGCTTAATCGGTTTTTCTGGCAGTGTAGCCGCATCGATGACCTGTACTTCATTCGGAACCATGACTTCGGCAACCTTGGCTTCTTCCAGTCGTTTAGCCAGCATGACATAGATTTCGTTGGATACATCGGCATCGCGCTTGACGCGGACGAAGCCCTGTTCTTTTTCCGGCAGCGACGAGATGATGGCATCGTTTTCCGAATCCATCTGGTCCAGGGCCGTCTTTTTGCTCTGAGCGACGGCGATGGCCGCTTCGTTCTTGAATTTATCGGCCAGTAAGCCCTGCTGGACGCTGTTGCTGGACGGTGCCTGCTGGGCGACGATCTTACTGATTTCCTGATTCAGGGAATCGCGGGTGGAATTAATCTGATTATTTATTTCCTGCATCTTCGGATGTTCGTCCGTGTATTTGCCGACGTAGCTGGCCTTGGTCGCTTCCAACTGGGCCAGCTGGGTCTTATACTGCTGGATAGCCGGGCTATCGGCAATGGAGACGCCGGCCGAACTGAGCTGTTCGTTGACGCTCTTCAAGCCGGCCTGGGCCGTTTCCAGGTTGAGCTGGTTTTCGGCCTTGGCCTTGTCGACGATGTTCAGCTTATCCGTGAGCTGCTTCATCTGGTCATCTGTCGAGTACATCTTATTGGCGGCCTGGTACTGCTGTAATTTATCTTCGGCCTGGCTTAGTTCCTCTTTAGAGGCGCCGAGACGCTGTTCCAGGAACTCGCGGGTCCGCTTCTGTTCGTCATGGCTCAGTTCGGTCAGGCGGTTCATGAAGCCCTGGACGATGAGATTATTGGCCTTCTGGGCCTGTTCCGGCGACTTACCGGTGACGTCGACTTCCAAGATTTCCGTATCTTTATACGGCTTAGTGACGATATGCTTTTTGACGTAGCTTTCATAGTCTGGCAATTCGCCGTCGTCATTGCGTTCTTCCGTCTTTTCGATGACAGGCATGACGACGTTGCGGCTCTTGAGGATTTCCGCGTCGGTCATCATGCGCTGCTTATCATCCAGGGTATTCCCCCCGGACACCTTAGACATCAGCGAATCGCCCAGGCCCTTATCCTGCTTGATACGCAGCAGTGACGTCGACTGATACACCGGCGACGCGATGAGCAGATAGGCCCCGCCGGCAATCATGAAGGCCGCCGTGATGGCTGCGATTTTCTTTTTATTGGCCATGACGACTTGAAAGAGGTCTTTCAAATCAATGGTTATTTCTTCCACCCTGTTCAACTCCTGTACGGTAAATACTAATTGTTATCTAAGTTGTCTTTCGCTTCGGTAATCATGTAAATACTGCTGAAGATCGGCGCAATATCACGGGCAAAGTCGATGCGATGGTTCTTGGTCAGGTAAAGGATGTCCCCTTCGCGGAGGGTGACATTCTGCGACATATCGCCGGTTTTGAGCATGTTATTGAGATTAATGGGAATGAGCGATTTCGGCTGGTCCTGATGGATGAGGAAAATCTTCTTCTTCGCCGTATCCCGCGTAAAGCCCTGAGCTGCACCGATAGCATCGATGACGGTATGGCCCTTTTCCAGTTCCACGGCACCGGGCTTCTTGACTTCGCCAAAGACATAGACCCGGACGCGGCCTAACTTGGAAATGTTGACGGATACATCGGGATCGACGATATAGCGGGCCAGGCCCTGCTGCAGGACGTTGGTGAACTGGGAGACCGTCATGCCTTCGGCGTGGATTTCCCCGACTAAGGGAAAGGACACGTTGCCATCGGGCCGGACGACGAAGGGCGACTGGTTGGTCGATGAATTGCCCAGGTCCTGCTGCTGCGTGACGACGATGTTGAGCTCATCGCCAGGCCGCATATAATACTCTTCAGCACAGGCCGTCCCGGTCCACAAAGCGGTTACGGCAGCCAGTGCCAGTATACTTTTCTTTAACATCTGTATTCACATCCTATGTTCAACCAAAGAGACGATGGAAAAAGCCTTTTTTCTCCTTTTGCCAGTGCGACGGCAAATCGGGATAAAAGACGCGGTTCTTCAAGATACATTCGGCATTGCGCGTCGCCGTGTTCCAAAGATTGACGTGCTGCTTGTCCTTGGCTGCCAGGCGGTCCAGTTCTTCATGGGCCTCACGGATATCGGTTGTGCGGAATTCCACCCGGTGTCCGTCGCTGCCGAGGAAGTGGATCATGCCGTTGCGGTAAAGGTCGCGGACGCGCTGCTGCAACTTCGAGCCGAAATAGCCCGTGAAACTGCCTGTATTGCATTGAGCCAGGACGCCCTTATTCATCCATGCCAGAAGCGTTTCCGGGCGCTCCATGAGGCGCTCATAGCGTTCTACGTGGGCCAGAAGTGGCAGGAACCCGCGCATTTGCAGCTCATAAATCATCTTTTCGACGATATCCGGCTGAGACTGGTCGGTCAGTTCCAACATGACATAACGGCTGCCAGCCAGACAATAGTCGTCGTGATTTTCCTTCATGAAACGCAACGTGTCGCCGTTCAGTTCCACTTCCGCACCCGTATAGATACGGATAGGGATCTGGGCCTTATCCGCTTCCTCCTGAAGGGCTGCCACCTTGTCAAGGATCGTCTGCCAGGCCGGAATATGGCCCTGGCGGTTGACATGAGGCGTAGCAATAATATCCGTGACTCCAGAATCGACAGACATGCGCAGCATCTGCAGCGACATATCCAAGGATTCAGAGCCATCATCAATGTCGTATAAAATATGTGAGTGAATATCTATCATGATTGTTCTCCGTTTGGGGCCGGGGCCCCTGTCGTTCATCGTAGGTCGTTCATCGTTCGTCGTTATGGGGCCGATGCCCCCGCTGTCCGCAGGCCGCATGCGCCCTTTATAGGGCGCGCTGTTCGCAGGCCGCAGGCCGCAGGTCGTGGGCGCCCTTATGGGGCGCGCTGTTCGCAGGTCGCAGGTCGCGAATTATCGCCTTCGGCGATGCGTTCGTCGTTCGTCGTAGGTCGTTCGTCGTTATGCCTCCCCTTATAGGGGAGGTGGCCTGAAAGGCCGGAGAGGTTGGTTGGTCGTGGGCGCCCTTATAGGGCGCGCTGTTCGCAGGCCGCATGCGCCCTTTATAGGGCGCGCTGTTCGCAGGCCGCAGTTCGCGAAAATCATGCCACATGGCCCTGTTGAGTATATATCCAACTGTTCGCGACGGGCCGCCCTACCTCCGGGACGGCCCCTACGATGGCCCCGGGCGGGGCCTGTCGTTCGTCGTTATGCCTCCCCTTATAGGGGAGGTGGCCTGAAAGGCCGGAGAGGTTGGTTGGTCGTGGGCGCGCTGTTCGCAGACCGCAGACCGCTGTTCGCAAAACCATGCCACATTGACCAGCTTGGGTATATAGCTGGCTGGTCGCTGTAAGAACCTCTCAGTCAGCTTCGCTGACAGCTCCAGCACGGCTCTCCGTTTTGGCAACCGTCCTGCACTTCCCTCCGGTCAGTCCATGACGGGCCAAAAAGGGCCTATCAGGGGAGCCTATGCGCCCCGGTCGGGGCATTATTTACGAGCCGAGGGTCGTGATACATTATCCCGCACCTGTAGGGGCGACCACGTGGGGCGCCCGTTACGCGCTGAGGGTACCCCGAAGCGTCGTTGTCAGTTTGAGTCTGTCGCCGCGCAGCGGCATCCGTAGGGGACGCCCAAAGGGCGTACCGCTACGCGCTGAGGGTACCCCGAAGCGTCGTTGTCAGTTTAAGTCTGTCGCCGCGCAGCGGCATCTGAGTCCGAGGCGGCCTGCGAAACCTCTCAGTCAGCTTCGCTGACAGCTCTCCTATCAAGAGAGCCGTATTCTAATACCTCCACTGGATGGTGGCGGTGGCGAATTTGTCGTGGTCTGTATGTACTGTGAAGTCGGCGTTTTCTACGTTGGCATAGCCAATGATGCCGTTGAGGTAGACGTCCTGGCCGAGTTTTGTCTGACCGGTGAGGCCGAATTCATTGACTGTGGGATGGATGTGCATGCCCCGTTCCATTTCGGTCCGCTGGGCATAGAGGCCGATGGATGTTTCGTTGGGCAAATAGTGGCGGATGGCGCCGTAATATTTGCGGGCATCGCGTCCCATAGCATCGCCCATGATGGCGTCATGATAGGTCCAGCCATTATTGAAGCGCTGGTGGCCATACCAGGCATCGCTGGTATCGGCCATTTCCAAGGTCATGTCCCAGGAGCCGTCACGAGTCAGTTTCGGCAGGTAGATGCCGGCCCGGTATGCGACTTTGGACGGCATATAGTGCGACTGGTCTTCGCCGTAGAGTTCGCCATAGAAGGTGACGCCAGGCAGGCTCAGGCGGAAGTCGCCGCCGGCGATGTCGTCCCAGCGGTCCTTATCGGCATCGTCATTGCGGCCATAGAGCCAATGGCCCCAGTCGGAGCTATCCAGGCCATTGCCGTCACCGCCGAGCATGGACAGGCGGGACAGGCCGAAGGTGAAGTATGATGTCGGCGAAAAGTCGGCGCGGATGCCGATGAGGCCGGCATTATCATAATCTGTCAATCCCCGGGCAGCCGCGCGGTCAGACCGGTCGCCTTCGAGGAAGCCGTAGAAGAGATGGACGTCAGCCTGACCGAGGAATCGGAAGAAGCCGCCGACGCGCTGGGGTTCGACGAAATGAGCCTGGATGGTCGTCAAGGGGCGCATATTGTTCCCTAATGCCAAGTTCCCCGTTTCTCCCTGCCCCCAGGTCATGGCTTCTTTGCCGGCTTCAAAAGCCCAGATGCCAGCACGGGTCTTGATATAGCCTTCTTCCAGGCTGGCGCTGAAATCGTTGTCCTTGTCATAGCTGAAGCGGGGCCGCAGGGCGATAGCCGTTTCATGGCCGATGTTCCCGGAAATTTCAGCTTCCAAGATGCCATTGCCGTCACGGCCATATTTATAGCCATTGCGATTGGCGCCAAAAGTCTGCCAACCTGCGTTGACAGCGCGGCTATAGGAATGGCGCGCTGTATCCGAAATCTGGGCCGCTGCCGTCAGCGAGACCGAGCGGAGTTTCAGCGGGTCATAGGTCTTTTCTCCACGCAGGGTGGCCACTTCCGGCGCTACGTACTGCGCCAGGGCATCAACCTGATCTGCCAGGTATTTCGGCATCGGTTTGGTCTGTGCCTTATCCTGAGCCTGGACGACCCACTGAGCCATCTGCATCCGGCTGTACGGTTTGGCCCCATTGGGCATGGTATCGAGATACCCCATGGCACTCAATTTTTCGATATAGCCATAATATGGGCTATCTACGGAAACGTTGGCCGTCGTCGCCGGCGCAGCCAATACACTCGCCGTCATGCCCAGACTCAGCATGATGGCGCTCATTAAAGTCTTTTTCATCCTTTTCACCGCCATTAACCTTCGTTGCTTATATATAGTCATTAATTTTATATTTTCTATATATAAAATATTTCATATTAACACTTTATAAGTGTAGAATAAATGCCCCAGCCATGTCAAGACCCTGATTTTGTCATAACTGTCACAAAAATGCCAAAAAACGACAGATGGTGTCCATTTGTCGTTTTTTGGCAATCTACGCAGTTATATAGAATTTATATGGTATAATTCCATATGTTGTATATGTTCATTGTCTTCAGCAAAGGTAATGATGCCTTTTACTTTTTCTTTTTTCAGCAGCATAGGAATCCAGGTCCGGTCGCCTTTCCACATGTCATCGTAGGGAAGGGCTGCCGGTTCGAACCACTGCGGTTCCATTTCTTCGGTTTCCCGGACCGTCCCCTGCCATTGGCGGAGAAAGTAGACGAAACCGATGTGGTCCAGGTCCGGCGAGGCCGAGAAGTGGAAGTCCAGGAAGCCAACGAGCTCCAGGTCTTCTTCCCGGGCGATGAGGCCCGTTTCTTCCCGGAGTTCCCGGACGGCGCACTGCAGGAAGTTTTCACCGGCTTCGATCTTGCCGCCAAAGCCGTTCCATTTGCTGACGCCGAAACCGCGCTTCTTGCGGCCTAATAAAAGTTTCCCGTCCGATCGGACGGGAAAGCAAAGTGTCGTAGGACGCATGGTCTTACCTCTTTTTATGGAAATATTCGTGTTCTTTCGACAATTCCTGCAAAATCGTTTCGATAGTCCAGGAAATGTTATTCGGCGTCAACATGGCCTTGAGGGGCACGTTCTTCAGGCGCCCCCGGCGGATACTGCTCAGGAGCAGGTTGACAGCCTGATTGTCAAAACCACAGAGAATCAACGCTTCCTTAGTGACAGGCGGAAGTTTTTCATCTTCGTTCATCTGTTCGTGAACCTTGGTCTGTTCCGTTTCCTGTTTCATCGCGGCGATTTCAGCGATTTCTTCGTCAGTCAGTCCCAGGACTTTGCCGACGGTTTCGCTCTTTTCAGCTTCCGTAACGGCCTTGACTTTCGACTTCGTCAACAGGGCCAGGAGCTTGACCTGGTCCAGGCGTTCCGGTGTAAAGTTGACAGCTAACATCATACGATATGGCATTTGTATCACTCCTTTGTATCGTTCATCGTAGTTCGTAGGTCGTTCGTCGTTATGCCTCCCCTTATAGGGGAGGTGGCCTAAAAGGCCGGAGAGGTTGGTTGGTCGTGGGCGCCCTTATGGGGCGCGCTGTTCGCAGACCGCAGGTCGCGAATTATCGCCTTCGGCGATGCGTTCGTCGTTCGTCGTAGGTCGTTCATTGTGGGCGCCCTTATAGGGCGCGCTGTTCGCAGGCCGCATGCGCCCTTTATAGGGCGCGCTGTTCGCAGGCCGCAGTTCGCGAAAATCATGCCACATGGCCCTGTTGAGTATATATCCAACTGTTCGCGACGGGCCGCCCTACCTCCGGGACGGCCCCTACGATGGCCCCGGGCGGGGCCTGTCGTTCGTCGTTATGCCTCCCCTTATAGGGGAGGTGGCCTAAAAGGCCGGAGAGGTTGGTCGGTCGTGGGCGCCCTTATAGGGCGCGCTGTTCGCAGACCGCTGTTCGCAAAACCATGCCACATGGACCAGCTTAGTGTATAGCCAACTGGTCGCGGCGGGCCGCCCTACCTCCGGGACGGCCCCTACGATGGCCCCGGTCGGGGCCTGTCGTTCGTCGTAGTTCGTAGGTCGTTCGTCGTTATGCCTCCCCTTATAGGGGAGGTGGCCTAAAAGGCCGGAGAGGTTGGTTGGTCGTGGGCGCCCTTATGGGCGCGCTGGTCGCAGACCGCAGACCGCTGTTCGCGAAACCATGCCACATGGACCCTATTGGTGTATGGCCGTCTGATCACGGCGGGCCGCCCTACCTCCGGGACGGCCCCTACGATGGCCCCGGTCGGGGCATTATTTACGAGCCGAGGGTCGTGATACGTTATCCCGCACCTGTAGGGGCGACCACGTGGGGCGCCCGCTACGCTCTGAGGGTTTCCCGAAGCGTCGTTGTCACTTTGAGTCTGACGCCGCGCAGCGGCATCTGAGTCCGAGGCGGCCTGCGGCATGCGACCGGCGGCCCCTACGCTAGAGCCATGTGCAAAAAAGGAGCTGTCTTGCGACAGCTCCTTTTTTCTTACAAGCTTATACTAATTCGATGATTACCATCGGAGCAGCATCGCCCTGACGAACGCCAGTTTTGATGATGCGAGTGTAACCGCCCTGACGATCTTTGTATTTCGGTGCAATTTCGTCAAACAGTTTTTTGACAACGTCTTCATCCATCATGTATGCCAAGACCTGACGGCGAGCGTGGAGGTCGCCGCGTTTTGCGAGGGTAAGCATTTTGTCAGCGACTTTGCGAAGTTCTTTTGCCTTTGCTTCTGTCGTTTCAATGCGTTCATGCTGGAATAAAGAGGTGACAATGCTGCGCAACAATGCTTTACGTGCGGAGCTGTCTCGTCCCAACTTTCTATAAGCCATCGTTCATCCTCCTCGAACTATTCTTCGTTACTCGATTTTAAATCGTAACCTTCTTTTTGCAACTTTTCAATGATTTCATCGACAGACTTCTTGCCGAGGTTGCGAATCTTGGACAAGTCGTCTTCCGTCCGTTCTACGAGATCACCTAAGGTGTAGATGTTCGCACGTTTCAGGCAGTTCGAAGCGCGTACGGAGAGATCGAGGACATCAATCTTGATGTCGTTGAGGTCCGGTTCTGTCGGTGCTTCCGGTTCTTCGCCATCTTTGTTGGTGAATTCGGCCAATGTGTCATTGACTTTGGCGTCGGTGGCGATGTCCTGGAAGTAGTTCAAATAGCTGATCATAATGGATGCAGCCTTGGCGACGGCGTTTTCAGCAGTGATGCTGCCATCCGTCGTCACTTCAAGCGTCAACGAATCGTAATCCATTTCGTTGCCGACCCGGATATTGCCTACTTCGTAGTTGGTGCGCACAATAGGCGAAAAAATCGAATCGATGGGGATGACCCCGATCATATCCGTTTCTTTCTTGTTCTTCGTAGAAGGAACATACCCTTTGCCGCGTTCAATGTGGCACTGCATGCGGATGTCAGCATCCGTATCCAGCGTGGCAATATGAAGATCCGGGTTCAAAATTTCAATGTCTGAGTTTACGTTAAGATCGTTTGCAGTGAATTCACATTCACCAGAGATATCGACAGTGATATCGAGTTCGTTGATATCATCGTCCAGGAATTTCATCCGAACCTGTTTGAGGTTGAGGATGATTTCCGAAACATCTTCCCGAACGCCGGGGATGGTCGAAAATTCATGGAGAACACCATCGATTTTAATCGAAGTGATTGCTACGCCATCCAGAGATGCCAGGAGGACACGCCGCAAACTATTACCCAATGTGATTCCGTAACCCCGATCGAGAGGTTCACATACGAATTTTCCATAGGTACCGTCGTCATTGATTTCGGCAGTTTTAACTTTAAACTTGTTATCATCGATCATTAGGAAAATCCTCCTATTTCAGAATCAAAACACCTTGGTTAATTATCTACGATTATACGCGTCTCCGTTTCGGCGGACGGCAGCCATTATGCGGAATAGGAGTTACGTCTTTGATGGAGTTGACTTCAAGACCTGCAGCCTGCAATGCGCGGATAGCAGCTTCACGGCCGGAACCCGGACCTTTTACGAATACTTCTACCTGACGGAGGCCATGTTCCATAGCCGCTTTAGCAGCCTGTTCAGCAGCCATCTGTGCAGCGAACGGAGTGCTCTTACGGGAACCGCGGAAACCGAGGCCGCCGGCACTTGCCCAGGACAGTGCATTGCCTTTTGCATCAGTGATCGTAACGATCGTGTTATTGAAAGTAGAACGGATATGTGCTGCGCCCGATTCTACATGTTTCTTTTCTTTTCTTTTGTTGCTTCTTACGTTCTTAGCCAAAATCGTTTCCCTCCTTACTTAAAGAATCTTATTTCTTCTTACCTGCTACAGCTTTTCTCGGGCCTTTACGGGTACGTGCGTTCGTCTTGGTGCGCTGACCGCGGACCGGAAGACCTGCACGATGACGTTTGCCGCGATACGAATTAACTTCGATCAGGCGTTTGATGTTGAGTGCTGTTTCACGGCGAAGGTCGCCTTCAACTTTATATTCAGAACCGATGACTTCACGAATTTTCTGTACTTCGTCTTCTGTCAGGTCGCGAACGCGGGTATCCGGGTTTACGCCAGTCTTAGCCAGGATCTTCTGGGAAGAAGAAAGACCGATACCTAAAATGTAAGTCAAACCAATTTCAACTCGTTTATCACGTGGTAAATCCACACCGGCTATACGTGCCATCTATTCATTCACCTCCTGCTTATTAACCCTGTTTCTGTTTATGTTTCGGATTTTCGCAAATGACCATGACGCGGCCTTTACGTTTGATAATTTTGCATTTTTCGCAAATTCTTTTTACTGACGGTTTTACTTTCATCATTAACCTCCTGCGTAATACTCTTACTTAAAGCGGTACGTGATACGACCGCGATTCAGATCATACGGTGTCAATTCGAGTGTGACCCGGTCGCCCGGAAGGATACGAATGAAGTTCATCCGCATTTTACCGGAGACATGAGCCAGCACGATGTGATCGTTTTCAAGCTTGACTTTAAACATGGCGTTTGGCAAAGCTTCAACGACGACGCCTTCTACTTCAATGACATCTACCTTCGACATAGTAACCTCCCTGGTCAATTCTTCACAGCCCGGTTCAAGACGGACCGTATCCATTCATTGCTGATTCTCGCGGGACCAGCGCTTCCAGTGGATACGCTCGTTCCCAATATCCGGAGATGCCGGCAATTCTTTTTTTTCGGCTTATCCAGGTTGTACTTTCTACCGTCAGCAATCCATACGTAGGGATAAGCCAGACTGCCGACAACAACATACAAGTGGCCTTTATCCCTGCCTGCCAGGCTTTCTACGACCGTGCAGACAGGTATCATCTGTGTCCGTTCCATCTTATTCTTCCGGAAGGGTAAGGATTTCAGGACCGTTTTCCGTGATGGCTACTGTATGTTCGAAGTGGGCTGCCGGTTTGCCGTCACGCGTGACGACGGTCCAGCCGTTCTTCAACTGGCGGACTTTTTCCGTGCCCATATTGATCATCGGTTCAATGGCCAGGACCATACCCGGTTCCAGCAGTTCGCCGTGACCGGCCATGCCGTAGTTCGGCACTTCCGGATCTTCGTGCATGTCCGTACCGATGCCGTGGCCGACGTAGTCGCGGACGACGCCGTATCCAAAGGATTCGGCATACGACTGGACTGCGTGGCCGATGTCGCCGAGGTGATTCCCGGCAACGGCCTGTTCGATGCCCTTATAGAGGCTTTCTTCGGTGACCTTCAAGAGCTTGAGGGTAGCCGGATGAACGTGGCCGACGGGAATCGTTACCGTCGAATCGCCATGGTAGCCATTCTTGTTCACTACTAAATCAATGCTGATTATATCGCCATCTTTGAGCTTGCGGTGGCCCGGGATGCCGTGGACAACTTCTTCATTTACGCTGGCGCAAATGGTTGCCGGGAACCCATAATAGCCTTTGCAGCTCGGAAAAGCGCCGCAGCTGCGGATGTATTCTTCACAGCGCTGGTCGAGTTCGCCTGTCGTGATGCCAGGTTTTGCCAGCTTCTTCATGAGCTGAAGGGCGTTGGCCGTAATGCGGCCAGCTTCGCGAATATACTCAATTTCCCGTTTTGATTTTAAGATAATCATGCTTATTTACTCTTTTCAAGACTAGCAACGATGTCTTTGTAGACATCATCCATGCTCTGTTTGCCATCGATTTCGATGTAGAGATTGGAATTCTTATAGTAGTCGATGAGCGGTTTCGTCTGTGCCGCGTAGACGCTCAAGCGTTTCTTGACGGTTTCTACTTTATCGTCATCGCGCTGATACAATTCGCCGCCGCATTTATCGCAGACGTTCTTCACCTTGGACGGTTTGAATGTGACATGGTATGTCGCACCGCAGGAGCGGCAGATCTGACGGCCCGTCGTCCGTTTGATGAGTTCTTCATCGGGGACGGCGATGTTGATGACGCCATCGAGTTTGATGCCCAAATCGCGGAGGATGGCATCGAGGGACACAGCCTGGCTGGTCGTGCGCGGGAAGCCGTCGAGGATGAAGCCTTTTTTGCAGTCATCTTTGGCGAGGCGTTCTTTGACGATGCCGACCGTAACAGCGTCCGGTACGAGCTGGCCGTTGTCCATGTACTTCTTGGCTTCGAGGCCGAGCGGAGTCTGTTCTTTTACAGCTGCCCGGAACATGTCGCCTGTCGAAATCTGGGGAATACCATATTTTTCAATCAATCGTTCAGCCTGGGTACCTTTGCCAGCACCCGGAGGGCCCATTAAAAGAATATACACTCAAACTACCCCCTTATTATTTCATAAATCCTTGATATTGTCTATTCAAAACTAAGGATTCTGCCTGTTTCATCGTGTCGATGGCAACACCGACGACGATGAGGATGGCCGTACCGCCGAAGTAGACCCCTTCGATCCCCGTGATCCAGCCGATGAAGTTCGGCAGGATGGCGATGAAAGCCAGGAAGAAGGCACCGGCGAGGGTAATTCTCGTCATGATGCGATCGATATACATAGCCGTCGGCTGGCCCGGGCGGATGCCGGGGATGAAGCCGCCGTACTTCTGCATGTTTTCCGTAAGCTGCGGGATATTCAGCGAAATAGCCGTGTAGAAATATGTGAAGAACATAATCAGGAGTGCGTACATGACCGTGTTGGTCACTGTGCCCCATGCAAAGAAGCTTGCAATCCACTGGACTGTTTCATTCTGTACGAACTGTGCGATGGTAATCGGGAACATCAGTACAGACGAAGCAAAGATGATGGGGATGACGCCAGCCTGGTTGACTTTCAGCGGAATATGTGTCGAGTGACCGCCATACATCTTACGGCCGACGATACGTTTCGCATACTGTACCGTGACGCGGCGCTGACCTTGCGTGACTTCGATGACCACGACGATCATGAACAAGGCGATGACAGCAAAAAGCAAGGCCTGGAAGATGTTGATCGAACCAGCCTGGATGTACTTGTAAATCGTCATGCAGCCTTGCGGGAAGCGCGCTACGATACCGGCGAAGATGATGAGAGAAATGCCGTTGCCGATGCCGCCAGCTGTGATCTGGTCACCGAGCCACATGAGGAAACATGTGCCGGCTGTGAGGATCAGGGAGACCATGACGACCATGGCCCAGCTGTCGACGATGAGGGCATTGTTGACTTTCAACGCATAACTCATGGCGAAAGCCTGGATCAGTGCCAGGACAACCGTACCGTACCGCGTGACCTTCTGGATCTTATCGCGGCCTTCCTGATTGTCCTTTGCCCATTGTTCAAAAGTCGGAACGACGGCTGTCAGCAGCTGCATGATGATCGACGCGTTGATGTACGGCGTGATGCTCATGGCCAGGACGGAGAACTTACTCAGTGCCCCGCCGGCGAACAAGTCCAGGAGTCCGAACAAGTTGCCGCTGCTGAAGAGATTTTCAATGACCGACGAATCCACACCCGGTACGGGGATATGGACGCCGAGTCTGAAAATGATGAACATGATGAGAGTGAAGACTGCCCGTTTCCGGAATTCCGGGACGTTCAGTACGTTTTGGATGTTTTCTAACACCGCAAATCACCCCTACTGTTCTGCTACCGGTTCTTCTCCCGGTACTACAACCTTACCGCCTGCAGCTTCGATTTTAGCTTTAGCGGATTTCGTGAAGCCGTTAGCTACGACAGTGAGTTTCTTTTCGAGTTCACCGTTGCCGAGGATACGGACGCCGTCGCGGACATTCTTGAGGATGCCAGCTTCTACGAGAGCGACGGGATCGACAGTCGTGCCGTCTTCAAAGCGGTTGAGTACAGAAACGTTAACTTCTGCATATTCTTTAGCCCAAATGTTTTTGAAGCCGCGTTTCGGGAGCAAACGATACAACGGCATCTGGCCGCCTTCGAAGCCCGGGCGCTTGCCGCCACCGCTACGGGAGAGCTGACCTTTCATACCTTTGCCAGCCGTTTTGCCATTGCCGGAGCCGATGCCGCGGCCGACGCGGTTGCGTTTTTTCTTGGAACCAGGAACAATACTCATTTCATGAAGTTTCAATTCAGCGCACCTCCTTCTATATTAAATTTCTTCTACTTTTACTAAGTGTTCTACTTTATGAAGCATCCCTTTGATCTGCGGGGTGACTTCTTTTACTACGCTGGAGTTCGTCTTGTGGAGACCGAGGGCAACGATGGTTGCGCGCTGGTCGCCAGGACGGCCTGCCAAACTCTTTACGAGTGTAACTTTAACCTGAGCCATCTTGTTATATCCTCCTTATTAACCGTAAATTTCTTCTACAGTTTTGCCACGGAGTTCAGCAACTTTGTTGACATCCTTCAAGCGGCCCAAGCCTTCGAGGGTTGCCTGAACCATGTTGTTCGGGTTGGAAGAACCGATCGATTTGGTGAGGATGTTGCGGACGCCTGCCAGTTCCAATACGGCACGGACCGGGCCGCCAGCGATGACGCCAGTACCTTCAGCAGCCGGTTTCAGGAATACTTTGCCTGCACCGAAGATACCCGTGATCGTGTGGGGAATGGAACCGTTCTTGAGAGGAACGGAAATCATATGTTTCTTAGCGTCTTCAACGCCTTTGCGGATTGCTTCAGGAACTTCGCCAGCTTTACCTAAACCTGCGCCGACATTGCCATTGCCGTCACCGACAACAACGAGGGCACTGAAGGAAAAACGGCGGCCGCCTTTAACTACCTTAGCAACGCGGTTGATGAATACTACATTTTCCTGTAATTCGAGACCTGCATGGTCAACTTTTGCCATGTGTTATTTCCTCCTTGATTAGAATTTCAAGCCAGCTTCACGAGCTGCTTCTGCGAGAGCTGCAACACGGCCGTGATAAATGTAGCCGCCACGGTCGAAGACAACCGTCGTGATACCTTTTTCAATAGCCCGTTTTGCAACTAAAGCACCGACTAATTTTGCGCCTTCGGCGTTGCCGCCGCTGACGTTCTGACCTTTGATTTCTTTATCCAAAGAGCTTGCGGAAACCAAAGTGACACCGTTCTGGTCGTCGATGACCTGAGCGTAGATATTGTTAAGGCTGCGGAAAACGTTGAGACGCGGACGTTCTGCCGTGCCGTTGATGTTCTTGCGTAAACGCCAATGCCGTTTCAAACGGATTGTGTTTTTACTCTTCTTCAAGGAATTCACTCCTTTCTAATTAAATGTTACTTATTTCTTCGTGCCAGCTTTACCAGCTTTACGACGGACATGTTCGCCTACATAACGGATACCTTTGCCCTTGTACGGTTCAGGCAGGCGGTAGCCGCGGATCTTAGCAGCGAATTCGCCGACGACTTCGTTATCAGCACCAGAAACAGTGATCTGCGTAGCGCTCGGGCATTCGATGGTGATACCAGCCGGAGCATCGAGTTCGAGGGGATGGGAGAAGCCAAGAGTCAAGGCGAGTTTCTTGCCTTTCATCTGTGCTCTGTAACCAACACCGACGATTTCCAGTTCTTTTTTGAAGCCTACCGAAACACCTTTTACCATGTTGGCAATAAGGGCACGGGTGAGGCCGTGTAATGCACGATGATTTTTATCGTCAGACGGACGTTCTACAGTGATGACGTTGTCAGCCACTGTGACTTTCATATCCTGGTGGAGCGTACGTGTGAGTTCGCCTTTCGGGCCTTTAACGGTAATTACGTGGCCATCGAGGTTTACATTTACGCCTGCCGGGATATCAATAGGCATTCTACCTACTCGGGACATATTGACACCTCCAAAACGATTTACCAGACGTAAGCGATAACTTCGCCACCCAAGCCGAGTTTACGAGCTTTTTTGTCGCTCATAACGCCCTGGGACGTAGAAATTACAGCGATCCCCAAACCACCGAGAACGCGCGGGAGTTCTTCTTTGCCAGCGTATACGCGCAGGCCCGGTTTGGAAATTCTCTTGATGCCGGTAATTACTTTTTCTTTATTAGAACCATATTTCAACGTAACCTTCAGCGTTTTGCCTTCGTTTACGGATTCGTAGTTTTTGACGAAACCTTCTTCTTTGAGGATGTCGAGCACTGCAGCTTTCATCTTCGAAGCAGGGATTTCTACTTTTTCGTGATATGCCGAGTTAGCATTACGGATTCTTGTGAGCATATCCGCAATCGGATCGGTCATTGCCATAATCTAAAAACCTCCCTCCATGGAATACGTGTTACCAGCTGGCTTTTTTAACGCCAGGGATCTGACCTTTGTAAGCCAGTTCACGGAATGTGATGCGGCAGATGCCGAATTTACGCATATAACCGTGAGGACGGCCGGTTACTTTGCAACGGTTGTGCAGACGAACCGGAGATGCGTTGGCCGGCAGCTGAGAAAGTGCTTCATAGTCGCCTTTTGCTTTGAGTTCAGCGCGGAGCTTAGCGTATTTGGCAACCATTTTTTCACGTTTCTTTTCACGTTCGAGCATCGATTTCTTTGCCATGTATGTTATCCTCCTCTATTACTTTTCAAAAGGCATGCCCATCATTTTCAGCATGTCACGGCCTTCTTCGTCGGTCGTAGCTGTCGTAACGATGGTGATGTCCATGCCGCGTGCTTTATCAACCTTATCGTATTCGATTTCCGGGAAGATAAGCTGTTCTTTCAGGCCGAGGGTATAGTTGCCGCGGCCGTCGAAACCGGTAGCACTGACGCCGTGGAAGTCACGGACGCGGGGCAGTGTCAAGTTCATCAGTTTATCGAGGAATTCATACATCCGTTCGCCGCGCAGGGTAACTTTGCAGCCGAGGTTCATGCCTTCACGGATTTTGAAAGCTGCGATGGATTTCTTGGCTTTCGTGATGATCGGTTTCTGACCGGAAATGATGGTCATATCATTGACAGCAGCGTCCAAAGCTTTGGAGTTGGTAACAGCTTCGCCAACGGCCATGTTGATAACAACTTTGGTAACCTTCGGAATCTGCATTACGTTTTTATAATTGTATTTTTCCTGCAAGCCTTTTACGACTTCGGAAAGGTATTTGTCTTTTAATCTGGACACTCTCAAGGGCCTCCCTTCTTATTAGATAGCTTTACCGCTCTTTACGGCTGTACGGACTTTGGTGCCATCGGCCTGCTGGACCATTTTGACACGAGTCGGTTTGCCGCTTTCAGGATCTACGAGCATTACGTTGGAAACGTGGATTGCTGCTTCCTTGGTGATAATGCCGCCTTGAGGATTGTTCTGACTCGGTTTCGTGTGGCGCTTAACCAGGTTAAGGCCTTCAACTACGACACGGTCTTTTTTCGGATACGTTGCGATGACCTTGCCTTTTTTGCCTTTTTCTTTACCAGCGATGACGATGACCGTATCGCCTGTTTTAACGTGCATTTTACCCATTGAGAACACCTCCTCCTTATAATACTTCCGGAGCCAGGGAGATGATCTTCATGAAATCTTTTTCACGCAATTCTCTGGCAACGGGCCCAAAAATACGAGTACCTTTCGGGCTTTTATCATTATTGATTACGACAGCTGCGTTTTCGTCGAAACGGATATAGGAACCGTCTGCACGGCGCAAACCTTTCTTAGAACGAACGATAACAGCTTTGACTACGTCGCCTTTCTTGACAACGCCACCGGGTGATGCATCTTTAACAGATGCGGTAATGATATCACCAATGTTGCCATATTTACGATACGAGCCACCCATGACCTGGATGCACAAGATTTTCTTGGCGCCAGTGTTATCGGCAACATTCAACACAGTTTCTTGCTGAATCATGGCTTAACCTCCTAATTAATGAAGCTTATTTAGCTTTTTCTACGATTGTCACTACTCTCCAGTGTTTCTGTTTGGACAGCGGACGAGTTTCTTCGATGCGGACTACGTCGCCAACATGGCATTCGTTGTTTTCATCGTGGGCTTTGAATTTTACCGTCGAGATAATCGGTTTTTTGTACAGCTTGTGCTGTGTTTTATATTCTACAGCAACGACAACGGTTTTATCCATTTTATCGCTGACAACTTTACCTACGCGGATTTTCCGTTCATTTCTTTCCATCTGTGCTTGTGACCTCCTTTTAGATTCCAATTATGGACGTTTCTTACGCCTGCGCTTTCAGTTCTGCTTCACGCTGTACCGTTTTGATGCGAGCGATCGTCTTTTTGACTTCGCGGATACGCATTGGATTTTCTAATTGGCCGGTCGCATGTTGAAAACGGAGGTTAAACAATTCTTCTTTCAGGCTAACCACTTTTTCATCCATTTCGGCAGCGCTCAGCGCACGGATTTCTTTAACCTTCATTTTATTCACCACCTAATTCCTGACCTTTAACAACAAACTTCGTTTTAATCGGCAGCTTATGGCCGGCAAGACGCATTGCTTCACGAGCAATTTCTTCGCTTACACCGCCCATTTCAAAGAGTACGCGGCCCGGTTTTGCAACGGCAACCCAGTATTCAGGAGCGCCTTTCCCGGAACCCATACGAGTACCAGCCGGTTTAGCCGTGATCGGTTTGTCCGGGAAGATTTTGATCCAGACTTTACCACCACGTTTGATATAACGGGTCATAGCGATACGGGCTGCTTCGATCTGACGGTTCGTGATCCACGACGGTTCGAGAGCGACGAGACCGAAATCGCCATGAGCTACTTTATTACCACGATGTGCCTGGCCTTTCATGCGGCCACGGAACTGTTTACGATATTTAACACGTTTTGGAATTAACATTATGCTTCACTCCCTTCGCGTTTCTTCGGAGCTTTCTTAGCTTCCGGGAGGATTTCACCTTTGTAAATCCAGCATTTTACGCCGATGCAGCCGTATGTCGTATGAGCTTCAGCGAAGCCATAGTCGATGTCAGCGCGGAGCGTGTGCAAGGGGATGGAACCGTCGCGAAGGCTTTCGCTGCGAGCGATTTCAGCACCGCCAAGACGGCCGGAGCACATGATTTTGATACCTTTAGCGCCCATACGCATGGTACGGCCAACGCACTGTTTCATAGCGCGGCGGAAGCCGATACGGCGTTCGAGCTGACCGGCAACGTTTTCAGCAACCAGGGTTGCATCCATTTCGGCCTGTTTGATTTCTGCGATGTTTACGTCGACAGTCTTAGTGGTGAAGGCTTTCAACGCTTTTTTAATATCTTCGATACCTGCACCGCCACGGCCGATGACCATGCCCGGTTTTGCGGTATGGATAATCAATTTGATACGTTTTGCAGAGCGTTCGATTTCGATACGGGAAACACCTGCGATGTATAACTGTTTCTTTAAGAATTCACGGATCTTGACGTCTTCATTCAAAAGTGCAGCGTAATCTTTTTCTGCATACCATTTTGCGTCCCAAGGTTTGGAAACGCCGACGCGGAATCCATGGGCATTAACTTTCTGACCCACTCCATTTCCCTCCTTATGCTTTTTCGTCAACAACAACCGTCAAATGACTGGAATGTTTGAGAATTTTGAAGGCCTGTCCACGGCTGCGCGGATGAATACGTTTCATCGTGGAATCCTGGTCAACAAAGATTTCAGAAATGAACAATTTTGCAACGTCCATATCATTGTTATGTTCCGCATTAGCAACGGCACTGCGCAAAGTTTTTTCAACTACACGGGAACCCACTTTCGGAGTGAATTTCAAGATAGCGAAAGCTTCGCCGACGTTTTTGCCCCGAACCAAGTCAGCAACAATCCGAATTTTACGGGGAGCAATGCGAATGTGTTTCGTAACAGCTTTTACTGCCATTTATGTTACCCCCTTATTTAGTTACTTTTTCGGCTTTAGCATGACCCTTGAACGTACGAGTCGGTGCGAATTCGCCTAATTTATGACCTACCATATCTTCCGTGATATAGACAGGTACATGTTTACGGCCGTCGTGAACAGCGATGGTGTGGCCGACGAAGCTCGGCAGGATCATCGAAGCACGGGACCAGGTTTTGATTACTTTCTTTTCGTTGGCTTCGTTCATAGCGTCGATTTTCTTCAAGAGATGGTGTGCTACGAATGGGCCCTTTTTAATGGATCTGGACACTTAGTTATCTCCTTTCCTCAACACTTATTTACGTCTCTTCACAATGAATTTATTGGAAGCTTTCTTAGCGTCGCGAGTCTTAACGCCATAAGCAGGTTTACCCCAAGGAGTAACCGGACGTTTACGACCAACAGGAGCTTTACCTTCGCCGCCGCCATGCGGATGATCGCACGGGTTCATGACAACACCGCGGTTGCCCGGACGGATGCCCTTCCAACGGGAACGGCCGGCTTTACCGATGGTAATGTTTTCATAATCCGTATTGCTGACTACGCCGATCGTAGCGCGGCAGCGTACGTGTACCTGACGAAGTTCGCCGGACGGAAGGCGGAGCAGTGCATAGTTGCCTTCTTTAGCCATGAGCTGAGCCGATTCACCAGCAGAACGGACCATCTGGCCGCCTTTGCCGATTTTCAGTTCAACGTTGTGTACGAGCGTGCCGAGGGGGATATTCTGGAGCGGCAATGCGTTGCCGACTTTGATATCCGATTCCGGGCCGCTGTAGACGACGTCGCCAACTTTAAGGCCGTTCGGAGCGATGATATATTTCTTTTCGCCATCTGCGTAGAACAGAAGAGCGATGTTAGCAGAGCGGTTCGGATCGTATTCGATCGTCGCAACTTTTGCCGGGATGTTATCTTTAATACGTTTGAAGTCGATCAAACGATAACGGCGTTTGTGACCACCGCCCTGATGGCGGACAGTCATACGGCCGCTGTTATTACGACCGCCCTTATTGGTTACTTTAGCCAATAAGGATTTTTCCGGTTTAGACGCCGTGATTTCTTCGAATGTCGAAACAGTCATGAAACGGCGGCTAGCGGAGTACGGTTTAAATGATTTAATGGCCATTGTAGTGCCTCCTCCTTATTCGTTAATTCCTTAAGCTCCTTCGAAGAATTCGATGGTTTCGCCTTCCTGAAGGGTTACGATGGCTTTCTTGTAATCCGGGCGCTTGCCGATGTATTTGCCCATGCGCTTGAATTTGCCCATCGTGCGAAGTGTTGCTACGCTTTTAACTTTGACGCCGAAAACGGCTTCAACAGCTTTACGGATTTCAACTTTATTAGCACGGAGCGGTACTTTGAATGTGTATTTGCCATCAGACATCATCATCGTTGTTTTTTCAGTGATGACCGGTTTCAGCAAGAGATCATGCATGTTCATTATGCGAGCACCTCCTCAATCTTAGCTACAGCGCTCTTCGTAACGAACAATTTCGTGTAGTGGAGCAGGTCAAAGATGTTGACGCCAGTAGTGGAAATGGCTTTAACGCCTTTGATGTTGCGTGCGCAGCGTTCTACGACTTCATCGTTGTCGGTGATGAAAAGGACTTTTTCACCAGCGAATTTGAAGTTGTTGATGAGTGCGACGACTTCTTTCGTCTTCGGAGCTGCGAGATTGATTTCGTCAAGGACGAACAATTCGTTAGTATTAACTTTATCGCTCAAAGCGGATTTAACGGCGAGACGACGAGCTTTACGCGGCATTTTCTGTGCGTAAGAGCGCGGATGGGGACCCCAGATGGTGCCGCCACCAACCCACAACGGGCTGCGGCTGCTGCCTACACGGGCCCGGCCGGTTCCTTTTTGTTTCCAAGGCTTTCTGCCACCACCGCGAACGACGCCGCGAGTTTTGGTGGAATGTGTGCCCAAGCGCTGGTTGGCGAGCTGACGGAGAACGGCCTGACGCATAACGGCTTCGTTCACTTCAACGCCAAATACGCTATCGTTCAATTCGATTTCACCGGTCTGTGCGCCGGTAATATTATACGTGCTTACTTTTGGCATTATATTTTATCCTCCTTCCTGTAGACAACTATTAGCGGGGTTTTACAGTATCGCGAATCATGACGAGGCTGCCTTTGGCGCCCGGGATACCACCTTTAACCAGGATCAGGTTCTTGTCCATGTCGACTTTGACGATGGAGAGATGAAGAACGGTTGCCTGATTGCCACCCATTTGTCCAGGAAGTTTTTTACCTTTGACGACTTTACCGCCGCCACCACTGGTCATAGGTCCGAGAGAACCGGGTTCACGATGAGATTTGGAGCCGTGACCCATCGGTCCGCGGTGGAAACCGTGACGTTTGATGGTACCTGCAAAACCTTTACCCTTGCTGGTGCCAATTACGTCGACGAGATCGCCGCTTGCGAAAATATCAGCTGCCAGAGTTTGGCCCACCGTATATTCCGGCGTATCTGTCAAACGGAATTCGCGAAGATACTTAACAGGAGCAACGCCTGCTTTGTCGAATTGACCCTTAACGGGTTTTGTCAGATGTTTTTCTTTGATTTCACCATAGCCGAGCTGAATGGAGTTGTATCCGTCCGTATCAACGGTCTTGACACGTACAACTACGTTCGGGGAAGCTTCGACGACGGTTACAGGGACGACTGCGCCTTCTTCAGTAAAGACCTGAGTCATACCTAATTTTTTACCCAAAATAGCTTTAGACATAATCGCACCTCCTCCTATAATTTGATTTCGATGTCTACGCCTGCCGGCAGATCGAGTCTTGTCAAGGCATCAACGGTCTTGTTGGATGCTTCGAGAATGTCGATCAAGCGTTTGTGCGTACGGAGTTCGAACTGTTCACGAGAGTCTTTGTTGACATGGGGAGAACGAAGAATCGTGAAGATGTTCTTTTCTGTCGGAAGCGGAATCGGTCCGGATACCATAGCACCGGTACGTTTCGCCGTGTCGACGATTTTCGCCGCGCTCTGATCAAGCGTTTTGTGATCGTAAGCTTTGAGGCGAATACGAATTCTTTCCTGTTTTGCCATTACTTAATTCCTCCTAACGTCTATTTCCTTGAATAGACTGCTCCATAAGAGTTTCCCCGCAAGGCGGGCAACATCTTATATCATAGTTTAGCGCGCCGTAGAGGGTATTACCCTGTTGTCGCGTACTTACTTAGTTTACTACAAAAAGGCGCATCATGCAAGGAATTTTCTATGTTTTTGAGAAATAATAGAACTAATTTGACATGGGTCCCATGTCGTTGCATCATGCTAAAGGACTTGTCGCATGACGACAAGTCCTTTAAGTTGTTAGTAGCTAGTGGCTAGTGGCTAGCGGATGACATCCCCCTTTGTGCGACAGCCCCACGTGGGGCGCCCGCAGGTCGCAGTCCGCAGGCCGTGGCTAGTGGCTAGTGGCTAGTGGCTAGTGGCCCGGCTCTCCTGCTAGGAGAGCTGTCAGCGCAGCTGACTGAGAGGTTAACCTCTCCGGCCCTTCGGGCCACCTCTCCTATAAGGCGAGGCTTTGGCGCCCACGTTACCGTAACCGTAATCCCCTCAGGAGTCAAGCGGGTAGCCCAAAGGGCAATGGTGACCCGCTGTGAAGAATGATCATATACCTAACGGGCCAATGTGGCATGGTTTTGCGAATTGCGAACTGCGGTCTGCGAACGGCCAACCAACCTCTCCGGCCCTTCGGGCCACCTCTCCTATAAGGCGAGGCTTAAATGTATGCAAAAAAAGAGGCTGTCGCATATGCGACAGCCCCTTTGCGAACAGCGGACTGCGAACAGCCAACTGCCAACGACTTTATGTAATTCTTAGCCTTCGATTTCGGAAACGACGCCAGCGCCTACTGTACGGCCGCCTTCGCGGATAGCGAAGCGGAGGCCGGCTTCGATAGCGATCGGAGTGATGAGTTCAACTTCCATCTTGACGTTATCGCCAGGCATGCACATTTCAGTGCCTTCCGGAAGAGTGATGACGCCAGTTACGTCCGTTGTACGGAAGTAGAACTGCGGACGATAGCCGTTGAAGAACGGAGTATGACGGCCGCCTTCGTCTTTGGTCAAAACGTAAACCTGAGCTTTGAATTTCGTGTGCGGATGAATGGTACCCGGTTTAGCGAGAACCTGGCCGCGTTCGATTTCTTTACGGTCGATACCGCGGAGAAGAGCGCCGATGTTGTCGCCTGCTTCAGCACGGTCGAGGATCTTACGGAACATTTCAACGCCCGTAACAACCGTATCTTTCGGTTCGTCAGCGAGGCCGACGATTTCAACTGCGTCGCCAACTTTGAGTTCGCCACGTTCAACACGGCCTGTAGCAACAGTGCCGCGGCCTGTGATGGTGAAGACGTCTTCGACAGGCATGAGGAACGGCTGGTCCGTCGGGCGCTGCGGAGTCGGGATGTATTCGTCAACAGCATCCATCAATTTGAGGATGGACTGTTTGCCGATTTCGCTTTCGTCGCCTTCGAGGGCTTTGAGAGCAGAGCCAACTACGATAGGAACTTCGTCGCCGGGGAAATCGTAGGAGCTGAGGAGATCACGAACTTCCATTTCAACGAGTTCGATGAGTTCCGGATCATCAACCTGGTCAGCTTTGTTGAGGTATACGACGATAGCCGGTACACCAACCTGGCGGGCCAAGAGGATGTGTTCACGAGTCTGGGGCATCGGGCCGTCAGCAGCGGAAACGACGAGGATAGCGCCGTCCATCTGAGCAGCACCGGTGATCATGTTCTTGACATAGTCAGCATGCCCCGGGCAGTCAACGTGTGCATAATGACGTTTGTCTGTTTCATATTCAACGTGTGCCGTGTTGATTGTGATACCACGTTCACGTTCTTCCGGAGCTTTGTCGATATCAGCATAGTCTTCGAATTTAGCATAGCCTTTTTCAGCCAAAACTTTGGTGATGGCAGCTGTCAAAGTAGTTTTGCCGTGGTCGACGTGACCGATCGTGCCAATGTTAACATGCGGTTTGGTTCTTTCGTAATGTTCTTTAGCCATTTGCTGTTCCTCCAGTGTGAGTTAAATTATATTAGCCTTTTTCGCTGATGACTTTTTCGGCTACGTTCTTCGGAACTTCTTCGTAGTGGTCGAATGTCATCGTATAAACGCCACGGCCCTGCGTACGGGAACGCAAATCCGTTGCATAGCCAAACATTTCTGCCAGCGGTACGAATGCGTTGATATGTTCTGCACCGGAGCGCATTTCCATACCTTCGACACGACCACGGCGGGAGTTGAGGTCGCCGATGACGTCGCCCATGTATTCTTCAGGAACGACAACTTCGACTTTCGTGTACGGTTCGAGGAGAACCGGGTCTGCCTTGCGGGCACCTTCTTTGAAGCCCATAGAGCCAGCGATCTTGAAGGCCATTTCCGAGGAGTCGACTTCATGGTAAGAACCGTCGTATACGACGACTTTGATATCGACCATCGGGAAACCAGCCAAAACGCCTGTTTCCATTGCTTCTTTGACACCGGCTTCAACGGAGCCGATGTATTCCTTAGGAATAGCGCCGCCAACGACTTTGTTTTCAAATTCGTAGCCTTTGCCCTGTTCCTGCGGAATGAGTTCGAGCCAGCAGTCACCATACTGACCACGGCCGCCGGACTGACGCTTGAAGAAACCACGAGACTTGACATCTTTGCGGATGGTTTCGCGGTAAGCAACCTGCGGTTTGCCGACGTTGCAGTCTACTTTGAATTCGCGGGACATGCGGTCGACGATGATATCCAAATGGAGTTCGCCCATACCGGAGATGATGGTCTGGCCGGTTTCAGCATCGGTCTTGACTTTGAACGTCGGGTCTTCTTCAGCCAGACGAGCCAAGGCAATGCCCATTTTTTCCTGGTCAGCTTTGGTCTTCGGTTCAACGGCTACGGAAATAACCGGATCCGGGAATTCCATCTTTTCGAGGATGATCGGGTGTTTTTCATCGCACAGTGTATCGCCTGTGGTCGTATCTTTCAGGCCGACGATACCGCCGATGTCGCCCGTGTAGGCTTCCTGGACTTCTTCACGGTGGTTAGCGTGCATCCGGAGGATACGGCCAACGCGTTCTTTTTTACCTTTTGTCGAGTTGTAGACGTAGGTGCCGGCCTGTAACGTACCGGAGTAAATGCGGAAGAATGCCAGTTTGCCGACAAAGGGGTCAGCCATGATCTTGAAGGCCAATGCGGAGAACGGTGCATTGTCATCAGCTTCACGGGTTTCTTCTTCGTCTGTGTCGGGGTTGGTGCCTTTGACCGGAGGAATATCCAACGGGCTCGGCATGTAGTCGACGACAGCGTCGAGGAGCATCTGGATCCCTTTGTTCTTGTAAGCAGAACCGCAGAGGACCGGGAACAATTTGTTCGTGCAGACGCCTTTACGGATAGCTGCTTTCAATTCGTCGATGGTGATTTCTTCACCTTCGAGGTATTTCATCATGAGGTCTTCATCGGTATCGCAAACAGCTTCAACCATGATGTCATGATATTTCTTAGCTTCTTCTAATTCGTCTTCCGGGATGTCGACAACTTCGATTTCTTTACCGAGAGCATCGTCATAGACTTCTGCTTTCATGGTAATGAGGTCGATGATGCCGCGGAAGGTTGCTTCAGCACCAATCGGGAGCTGAATGGCAACGGCATTCGCCTGGAGACGATCTTTCATCATGTCGACAACGTTCAGGAAGTCAGCACCGGTCGTATCCATCTTGTTGACGAATGCGATACGGGGAACATGATAATGTTCAGCCTGACGCCATACCGTTTCCGACTGCGGTTCTACGCCGCCCTTTGCGGAGAAAACAGCAACAGAGCCGTCGAGTACGCGCAGCGAGCGTTCAACTTCAACGGTGAAGTCAACGTGCCCCGGAGTATCGATGATGTTGATGCGGTATCCTTTCCAGTGAGCTGTCGTAGCAGCCGACGTGATGGTGATACCACGTTCCTGTTCCTGAGCCATCCAGTCCATGGTAGCAGCGCCATCATGAACTTCGCCGATCTTGTGGACGCGGCCGGTGTAGAACAGGATACGTTCTGTTGTCGTGGTTTTACCAGCATCGATGTGAGCCATGATGCCAATATTTCTCGTTTTTTCCAAAGAAAATTCTCTTGGCACGGTTTTTTCCACTCCTCAAAAAATAATAAATATCGTAAATTACCAACGATAATGTGCGAAAGCTTTGTTAGCTTCAGCCATTTTATGAGTATCTTCCTTTTTCTTGATAGCAGCGCCTGTGTTGTTGAAGGCGTCCATCAATTCGCCAGCGAGCTTTTCTTTCATCGTACGTTCGCCGCGTTTACGGGCATAGCCGACAGTCCAGCGGATACCGAGGGACAGGCGACGGTCTGCACGTACTTCGACAGGAACCTGGTAGTTAGCACCACCGACGCGGCGGGCACGGACTTCCAGGACAGGCATAACGTTGTTGAGAGCCTGTTCGAATACTTCCAAAGGATCTTTATTCATTTTAGAACGGATGATGTCGAAAGCATCATAAACGATGGTTTCAGCGACACCTTTTTTGCCGTCCAACATAACTTTGTTGATGAAGCGCGTTACCAATTTGGAATGGTACACCGGATCCGGCAGCACATCACGCTTCGGCACGGGGCCTTTTCTTGGCATGTCTAATTCCTCCTCTATGCTATGTAAGTCATCTGGTTCATCTTAAATGGCAAATCTTATTTGCCCTTCTTAGCGCCGTATTTAGAACGGGACTGCTGACGATCTGCTACGCCAGCTGTATCCAAGGCACCGCGGACGATGTGATAACGTACACCAGGAAGGTCTTTGACACGACCGCCTCTGATTAATACAACACTGTGTTCCTGTAAATTGTGACCAATGCCGGGAATATAAGCAGTTACTTCGATGGAGTTCGTCAAGCGAACACGGGCAACTTTACGCAGAGCAGAGTTAGGTTTTTTCGGGGTAGCTGTGTACACACGAGTGCAAACACCGCGTTTCTGCGGGCAGTTTTTCAAAGCCGGTGCTGTCGATTTTGTGACGGCGACCTGACGTCCTTTACGAACCAATTGGCTGATTGTTGGCATTTGGGCACCTCCTCTCCAAACAATTAGATTTATAATGTAATCATCAACGAGCAGAGCTCATGAGATGATGTTACCGAAAATTATTTTAACAAGCCGACGGCTGCAGCTTTTACCTTGATGTGGCAGGCCATGCCCAGCTCCGTCATGGTATACGTGCGGTCGACAGGGATGTGAGCGCCTTCGGCTTCTGCAATCAGCGGCGCTACGACCTGTTCATCGCAATCATTGGCGATGTACAGTTGTGTGACTTCGTTTCGTTTCATTGCTTTCAGGGTTTGCTTCGCGCCCACGGTCTTGCGGACACTGGCAGCTAGTTCCAAGCTCACGAAACCTCACTCCTTACGTCTTGCAATTTAGACGCAATGCTTTCATTGCGACACTTAGATATTTTATCATCACGCTTATTATATGTCAATGAGTTTTTTGGTAAAAACTGCGTAATCAGTACATCTTTTATTACACGTGTCCTAGTGATTCGTGGCTCGTGGCTCGTGGCTCGTGGCTCGTGGTTCGTGACTCGTGGTTCGTGACTCGTGGTTCGTGGCTCGTGACTCGTGGTTCGTGGCTCGTGGCTTGTGACTCGTGGTTCGTGAACCGCAAGGCGTAGGAGCCGTCCCCAAGGGCGACCCGCTTGATTCCTGAGGGGATTACGGTTACGGTAAGGTGGGCACCAAAGCCTCGCCTCATAGGAGAGGTGGCCCGAAGGGCCGGAGAGGTTAACCTCTCAGTCAGCTGCGCTGACAGCTCTCCTACCAGGAGAGCCGGGACTACGAAATCGCAGCCAGGCAATAAAATAAGGCGCGGCCTTACTGTCCATGAACCTTCCCACATATGCAAAACGGGCTCGCCACGTGCGAGCCCCTACAAACCACGAACCTTCCCACATATGCAAAACGGGCTCGCCACGTGCGAGCCCCTACGAACCACTAACCGTCCCACATATGCAAAACGGGCTCGCCACGTGCGAGCCCCTACGAACCACTAACCGTCCCACATATGCAAAACGGGCTCGCCACGTGCGAGCCCCTACGAACCACTAACAACGCAAAAACAGGCTGCCGCAATGCGACAGCCTGTTTTCACTCTCTTAATGTCCGGCTTCCGGTGTCGTATCGGCACCTTCCGGTGCGTCTACGGGGTTGCCTTCTTCGTCTTCATAGCTGATAGACGGGACGGTCTTTACGACCTTGATCTTACGGTAGCGGCTCATGCCCGTACCTGCCGGGATGAGTTTACCGATGATGACGTTTTCTTTGAGGCCCAGGAGCGGGTCGATCTTGCCTTTGATAGCGGCATCGGTCAGGACACGTGTCGTTTCCTGGAAGGATGCAGCCGACAGGAAGGAATCCGTTGCCAGTGCGGCCTTAGTGATACCGAGGAGCATCGGTTTGCCGATAGCCGGCTTGCCGCCGTTGCTTTCGATACGCTTGTTCATATCTTCAAAGATATTGACGTCGATATAATCGCCCGGCAATACATCGGCATCGCCAGCGTCTTCGATCTTCATCTTGCGCAGCATCTGGCGTACGATGACTTCGATGTGCTTATCGTTGATACCAACACCCTGGGATTTGTATACCTTCTGTACTTCGTATACGAGGTACCGCTGGGTAGCTTCGACACCCAGGATACGCAGGATGTCGTGGGGGTTGATGGAGCCAGCCGTGATACGGCTGCCCTTTTCGATGACATCGCCTTCATGTACGACGAGGTGCGAACCGAACGGAATGGTGTAACTCCGTTCTTCGCCGTCCTTGGAAGTAACGTGGACGATGTTGATATCGTGGTGGTCTTCTTTTTCCGTAATCGATACGGTCCCGCTGATTTCCGTGACGATAGCATTGCCCTTCGGCTTACGGGCTTCAAACAATTCTTCGACACGAGGAAGACCCTGGGTAATATCGCCGGCCGTTGCAACACCGCCCGTATGGAAGGTACGCATGGTCAGCTGTGTGCCCGGTTCGCCGATGGACTGGGCAGCGATGGTGCCGACCGATTCGCCGACGTTTACCTTGCCGCCCGTACCGAGGTCGCGGCCATAGCACTTGGCGCAGACACCATAACGGCTGCGGCAGGTGAGGACGCTGCGGATCCGGACTTTATCATAGTATTTTGCAATTTCTTTAGCCTGGTCGGCCATGATTTCTTCGTTGAGGGCCACGATGACTTCACCCGTTTCCGGATTGACCAGGGTTTCGGCAGCCGTACGGCCTTCGATGCGTTCTTCCAGCGATTCGATGACGCCGTTGCCGCTGTCTTCGACGATAGCCGTGACTTCGACGCCGCGGATGTCGTTGTTGCGGACCTTGACTTCATCGACATCACTGTTGAGGATGCGGTCGATGGCATCTTCCGTAAGCGGCGTGCCTTTAGCGCAGATTTCAATGCCGTTGGAATCGATGACGGCCTTTTCAACGGTCTTGCCGAGCATATTTTCCGCCATGGATTTGCGGATAGCTGCGCGGAAGCCTTCTTCCGGTGCGCCGAGGGAAACCGTTTCGATGACGTTGGTGTGGTTCAGGTCATCGTTGATATCCATCTGGCTGCCGCGGAGGTAGAGCTTGGGAATCTGGTGTTCGATGACGGTATCCATATCGTCGTTGGTCAGGAGATGTTCTGCCGGGAAGACGATATCGCCAGTTTCCGGATCAGCTACATCGCGGGCCAGGACGCGGCCGATGAGTTTGTCGCGCAGGAGGTTGACAGCCTGACGGCACGAGCTTGCCAGACGGGCGCGTTCGCGGACGAGGTCGATGCCGAATACGTCGCAGTCGTCTTCGCGGACAATGACGTCCTGGGAAACGTCGACGAGGCGGCGGGTCAGATAACCCGAGTCAGCTGTACGCAGTGCCGTATCGGCCAAGCCTTTACGGGCGCCGTGGGATGAAGTGAAGTAGTCCAGTACGGACAGGCCTTCACGGAAGTTTGCTTTGATCGGCAAGTCGATGATACGGCCCGACGGGTCAGCCATCAAGCCACGCATACCGGCAACCTGGCGAATCTGGTCACGGCTGCCTCGAGCGCCGGAGTCAGCCATCATGAAGATCGAGTTGAACGGGTCCATGTTATCCATCATGACATCCGTAACGTCTTCTGTAGCTTGTTTCCAGATTTCGACACTCTTGTTATAACGTTCTTCTTCCGTAATCAAGCCGCGCTGGTACATAGCATAAGCATTCTGGACTTTCTTGTCGGCTTCGTTGAGGATATCCCATTTTTCTTCCGGAATCTGAATGTCCGAAATAGCGATGGACATACCGGCCTGACGGGCGTAATGGTAACCGATGGCCTTAATCTTATCCAGGAGTTCTGCCGTCTTGGTATTGCCGACGAGGTGGAAGCAGGCATCGACGAGTTTGCCGATCTGTTTCTTGTTCATGAGGACGCCCAGGCAATTGACGTCAACATATTCTTTACCTTTTTTGAATTCGGCCACAGCGGCTGCGTCGATTTTACGTTTCGGCAAGGGACGCGTAGCGGTCAGGTCGACACCGAATTTTTCTTTCAACTGCGAGAACCCATAGTCATGGATATGGCCGTTTTCGTCTTTGATCTTGACGAAGTGGGACCAGTCGATGACACCGTTTTCATAGGCGAAGACCGTATCTTTCGGGTCCGTGAAGACCATGACCTTATCGGTATGGAAGAGGCGCAGTGGTTCATAAATCTGATAGTTATAGAGCAGTTTACCTGCCGTCGTTTCGATGAGGCCGTGACCAGGGATGCGGACCTTGATCAGGGCTTCGATGTCGATGACTTTGGCATCGTAAGCGAGCATGACTTCATCGTAGTTGGAGAAGATCTTGCCTTCGCCTTTGGCAGCCGGTTTGACCAGGGTCAGGTAATAAGCACCGAGGACCATGTCCTGTGTCGGGACGGCAACTGGTTTACCATCTTTTGGAGCCAGGATGTTATGCGACGAAAGCATGAGCGTACGGGCTTCGGACTGTGCTTCTACGGAAAGGGGCAGATGGCAGGCCATCTGGTCACCGTCGAAGTCGGCGTTGAAAGCGGTGCAGACCAGCGGATGCAGTTTGATAGCACGGCCTTCCCAAAGGATCGGTTCGAATGCCTGGATCCCCAGACGATGCAGTGTCGGGGCACGGTTCAAGAGAACCGGATGTTCCTTGATGACGTCTTCCAGGACGTCCCATACTTCACTGTTAACGCGTTCGACTTTCTTCTTGGCGTTCTTGATATTCGTAGCAATGCCTTTTTCGACAAGTTTCTTCATGACGAAAGGCTTGAAGAGTTCCAGGGCCATTTCTTTCGGCAGGCCGCACTGGTGCATCTTCATTTCCGGTCCGACGACGATAACCGAACGGCCGGAGTAGTCGACACGTTTACCGAGCAAGTTCTGACGGAAACGGCCCTGTTTCCCTTTCAGCATATCCGACAGGGATTTCAAGGGACGGTTGCCCGGGCCTGTGACCGGACGGCCGCGGCGGCCGTTATCGATGAGGGCGTCGACGGCTTCCTGGAGCATACGTTTTTCGTTGCGGACGATGATGTCCGGTGCGCCCAGTTCCAGGAGGCGGCTCAGGCGGTTATTACGGTTGATGACCCGGCGATAGAGATCGTTCAGGTCGGACGTAGCGAAGCGGCCGCCGTCGAGCTGTACCATCGGGCGCAGTTCCGGCGGGATGACCGGGATGACATCCATGATCATCCATTCCGGTTTATTGCCGGAGTGGCGGAAAGCTTCGACGACTTCCAGCCGGCGGATGGCGCGGACGCGGCGCTGGCCCGACGAATCGCGGAGTTCATCACGGAGCTGTTTGTCCAGCTGGTCCAGGTCCAGGCCTTGCAGCAGTTCCTTGATAGCTGCAGCACCCATGCCGACGCGGAATTTATCGCCGTACATATCCAGATACTGACGATATTCCGTTTCCGTCATCAGCTGCTGCTTCGTGAGCGGCGTATCGCCCGGATCGAGGACGATGTACGAGGCGAAGTACAAGACTTTTTCCAGCGAACGGGGAGAAATATCGAGGATCAGGCCCATCCGGCTGGGGATGCCTTTAAAATACCAAATATGAGATACAGGGGTAGCCAATTTAATATGGCCCATCCGTTCACGACGAACCTTGGCGCGCGTGACTTCGACGCCGCAGCGGTCGCAGACGACACCTTTATACCGGATACGTTTATATTTACCGCAGTGACATTCCCAGTCCTTTGTAGGCCCAAAAATGCGTTCGCAGAACAACCCATCCCGTTCCGGTTTCAATGTACGGTAATTGATCGTTTCTGGTTTCTTGACTTCCCCGTGAGACCATTCGAGAATCTTTTCCGGCGAAGCAAGGCCGATCCGCATGGAATCGAATTCATTCACATCAAGCACTAATACCGCTCCCTTCTATCGACTCGTTATTCATCATCTTCATTAGTATCATCATCGTCAGCCTGTTCAGCTTCGACGACAGCGTCGAGGCTCATGGCACTCATGACGTCATCTTCGTTGCCATTGGCGACAGGTTCCTGAGATTCTCCGTCTTCTCCTTCGGCAGGAGCATTGTCAGCCGGTGCGGCCGGAGCTTCCGGACCATTGTCACCTTCCATGACGCGGCGGAGTTCATCTGTCTGTTCCGGTTCCGTTTCATCGTCATCATCGAGTTCCTTGATGACGACTTCTTCCCCGTCTTCGTTCAGGATCTGGACATCGAGGCCGATAGCCTGGAGTTCTTTGAGGAGGACCTTGAACGATTCCGGTACGCCCGGTTCAGGAATATTTTCACCTTTGACGATCTTTTCGTAAGCCTTGACACGGCCGACGACATCGTCAGACTTAACAGTCAGCATTTCCTGGAGGGTATAGGCTGCGCCATACGCTTCCAGAGCCCAAACTTCCATTTCGCCGAAACGCTGGCCGCCGAACTGGGCTTTACCACCGAGCGGCTGCTGCGTGACCAGGGAGTACGGGCCTGTCGAACGAGCATGGATCTTGTCGTCGACGAGGTGATGCAGTTTGAGGAAGTATGTATAACCGACAGTGACACGGCGGTCCATCGGTTCCCCGGTGCGGCCATCATAGAGGACGGATTTACCGTCTTCCGGCAGGCCTGCGATCTTCAGGGCTTCAAAGACGTCTTCAGCCTGAGCGCCGTCGAAGACCGGTGTTGCAATGTGGATACCGGCAACGTCCGGTTTCGGCATGCCGTATTTATCGAAATCGTAACCGGCAGCCCGCAGTTTTTCTTCCAGGCCCGGATCCATTTCCTTGATCTGTTTGCCCAGTTCGTGGACAGCCCAGCCAAGGTGGGTTTCCAGAATCTGCCCGATATTCATACGAGACGGTACGCCCAAGGGGTTCAGGACGATCTGTACCGGCGTGCCATCAGGCAGGAACGGCATATCTTCCTGACGCATGACGCGGGAAACGACACCCTTGTTGCCGTGACGGCCGGACATCTTGTCGCCTTCGTGGATCTTACGTTTCTGGGCGATATAGACGCGGACCAGGCGGTTGACGCCAGGCGGCAGTTCGTCGTTGTTTTCACGGGAGAAGATGCGGACATTGACGACTTTCCCCGATTCGCCATGAGGTACGCGGAGCGACGTATCGCGGACTTCGCGTTCCTTGTCGCCGAAGATAGCGCGCAGGAGGCGTTCTTCCGGAGTCAGTTCCGTTTCGCCCTTCGGCGTGACTTTGCCGACCAGGACGTCGCCCGGGAAGACGTCGGCACCGATCATGATGATGCCATTTTCATCGAGGTTCTTCGTGCTTTCTTCGCTGACGTTGGGGATTTCACGGGTAATTTCTTCCGAGCCCAGTTTCGTATCGCGGGCATCACATTCGTATTCTTCGATATGGATGGATGTATAGAGGTCGTTCTTCGGAAGTTCTTCACTGAGGAGAACAGCGTCTTCGTAGTTGTAGCCTTCCCAAGGCATGTATGCTACGAGGATGTTGTAACCAAGCGCTAATTCGCCGCCATCCGTAGCCATGCCGTCAGCCAGTACCTGGCCTTCCGTGACTTTTTCATTCTTATAGACCAAGGGGCGCTGGTTGATGCAGGTACTCTGGTTGGAACGGACGAATTTGATGAGTTTATAGGTATCGACAGAACCGGAATCCGTACGGACCTGGATGGTGTCGCCCGTAACGCGGGATACGACGCCGCTGTGTTTAGCCAGGACGCAGACGCCGGAGTCACAAGCCGTCTTGTATTCCATGCCGGTGCCGACGAGCGGAGCCTGGGTACGCAGCAAAGGTACAGCCTGGCGCTGCATGTTCGCACCCATGAGGGCACGGTTGGCATCATCGTTTTCCAGGAAGGGGATCATGGATGTACCGACGGAGACAACTTCCTTAGGCGATACGTCCATGAAGTCGACGCGGTCAGCCCGGAATTCACGGGTATCTTCACCGTGACGGCAGGCAACACGTTCGTGGACGAAGTGGCCGTCTTCGGTCAACGGTTCGTTAGCCTGGGCGATGACATACTGTTCTTCTTCATCAGCTGTGATGTAGTGGACTTCTTCCGTGACGACGCCCGTTTCTTTATCGACGCGGCGGTACGGAGCTTCGATGAAGCCAAATTCGTTGACTTTCCCGAAGCAGGCCAGGGACGAAATCAAGCCGATGTTCGGGCCTTCAGGCGTTTCTACCGGGCACATGCGGCCGTAGTGGGAATGATGGACGTCGCGGACTTCGAACCCTGCGCGTTCACGGGACAAACCGCCAGGGCCGAGGGCGCTCAGACGGCGTTTGTGCGTGATTTCTGCCAGCGGGTTGGTCTGGTCCATAAACTGGGACAACTGGCTGGAACCAAAGAATTCTTTGATGGCAGCGACGACAGGACGGATGTTGATCAGGACCTGGGGCGTAATGCTTTCGGCATCCTGGATGGTCATGCGTTCACGGACGACACGTTCCATACGGGTCAGGCCGATGCGGAACTGGTTCTGCAGGAGTTCGCCGACGCAGCGCAGGCGGCGGTTGCCCAAATGGTCGATGTCGTCGACGGTTCCGAAGCCGTCCATGAGGTTGAGGAGATAGCTGATGTGGGCGATGATGTCTTCGCGGGTAATGGTGCGGTGGTCATAAGGAAGGTCGCTGTTGTTGCAAATGATCTTATAGACCGAGCCGTCCGGCTTTTCGACGAAAGCTTCGACGAGGCCGCCGCCGTCACCAGCAGGCGCACCGTCAGCGATTTCACGATGGAAGACACCGCTTTCGCGGATCTTTTCGACTTCAGCCGAGCCGATTTCCGTATGAGCATCGACGATGACTTCCCCTGTTTCGGGGTTGACGATCGGTTCGTGCAGAGTCAGGCCGAAGAGGCGGCGTTCCCAGCCGAGTTTCTTGCCGGCTTTGTAACGGCCAACGCGGGCCATATCATAACGGCGCGGGTCGAAGAAGAGGCCTTCAAAGAGATTGCGGGCACTTTCGACTGTCGGCGGTTCACCGGGGCGGAGTTTCTTATAGATTTCAACGAGGGCTTCGTCCTGGTTTTCCGTCGTATCTTTTTCAAACGTAGCCTTCAGGCGCTTATCGTCGAAGAAGAGTTCGAGGATGTCGGCATTCGACGACCAGCCCAGAGCACGGATGAGGACCGTGACGGGAATCTTGCGGTTACGGTCGATACGGGCGTAGACGATGTCGTTGGCGTCTGTTTCCAATTCGATCCAGGCCCCGCGGTTCGGGATGACCGTCGAATTGTACAGGCGGATGCCCATCGGGTCGATTTCGCGGCCATAGTAGACGCCCGGAGAACGGACGAGCTGGCTGACGATAACGCGTTCTGCCCCATTGATAATGAAGGTACCTGTATCGGTAATCAGTGGGAAATCACCCATGAATACTTCCTGGTCCTTGATTTCACCTGTTTCGTGGTTGACAAGACGGATCTGGACGCGGAGCGGTGCGGCGTATGTCGTATCGCGTTCCTTACATTCACGAATGTCGTACTTCGGTTCCCCTAATTTGAAATCCTCGAAGGATAAAGACAGGTTACCCGATGCATCTTCGATGGGAGAAATGTCTTTGAAGATATCTTTCAGTCCCTTTTCCAGGAACCATTCGTAGGATTTATTCTGTAAATCCAACAAATGAGGCATTTTCAAGACCTCGTTAATCTTAGCATACGTGTATCGAGTCCTTTTCCCTACTTGTACAGGTTTGAACATGCTGATTCTTCACCCCTTATAAAAAGTAAATCATTATGATAGCGTTGTACAGCGCCGTGTAAAGCGACAAAAAAGCAAGGCTCTCAGACGATTTGAACCTTGCTTAATTTTTTGCTCACCGGAAGCGCTTCCTCCATGTATCTCATAATATCAATTGAATATTTTGCAATGAGTTATTATAGCATAGCGAAACGTTTCTGTCAATATTTTATTTTAACAATTTTCTAAATTTTATCCTTACTGATGAACACGGGCCAGGGTATACTTCTTCTTCCCTTTGCGGACGATGACGAACTTGCCGTTGGAGTTCTTATGGGGTTTGACGATTTCGTCGAGGGATGTGACTTTGACGCCATTGATGGTAACCGCACCGTGGGTGATGTCTTCACGGGCCTGGCGTTTCGATTTGTAAATCTGGGAATCGACGAGCCAGTTGACGACGTCCTTGTCTTCGTTGGAAACATCAACGGTCGGCATCTTGCCAAAGGCCTGTTCCAATTCGCTTTCCGACAGGTCAGCAATGCTGCCGTGGTACAGGGCTTCGGTGATATTCTGGGCTTCCTTCAAAGCTTCCGGGCTGTGGACGAAGGTCGTGACTTCTTCAGCCAGGCGGCGCTGGGCCAATCGTTTTTCCGGTTCTTTTTCGACCGATTCAGCCAGGGCATCGATTTCTTCCTTGCTGAGGAAGGTAAAGTATTTCAAGTATTTGACGACATCCGCATCGTCCTGGTTGAGCCAGAACTGGTAGAATTCAAAGGGCGACGTCTTTTCCGGGTCGAGCCAAACAGCGCCGCCGGCGGTCTTGCCGAACTTGGTGCCGTCCGATTTCAGCATAAGAGGAATGGTCAGGCCATAGGCTTTGGCATCGCTGCCGTGCATCTTGCGGATCGTGTCGATACCGGCTGTGATGTTGCCCCACTGATCGGCGCCGCCGATCTGCAGCTGGACGTCGTTATGGGAAAAGAGATGTTCAAAGTCGATGGACTGGAGGATCTGGTAGGAAAATTCCGTAAAGGAAATACCTGCTTCCAGACGGCTGGCGACAACTTCCTTGCTGAGCATGATGTTGACGCTGAACAATTTGCCGTAATCGCGGAGGAAATCGAGGAGGCTAATCTGGCTGAGCCAGTCATAGTTGTTGACGAAAGTGATGTTTTCCGAATCGCCGAAGAGATGCATGAACTGGGCCTTCAATTTTTCGGCATTGGCCTTGATTTTATCGAGGGTCTGGAGCTGGCGTTCCGTCTTGCGGCCGCTCGGGTCGCCGATGGCACCTGTACCGCCGCCGATGACGACATACGGATGATGGCCGGCATTGGCAAAGCGTTTGAGCATCATGAACGGGATCAAGTGGCCGATATGCATGCTGTCGCCCGTCGGGTCGACACCGCAATAGAGGGAAATGCTCTTTTCTTCCGTCAGCTTACGCAACCCTTCTTCATCTGTCATTTGATTGACGGCACCGCGCCAAGACAATTCATCAATGATATTCATCGAATTCGCTCCTTTTGTATAAAAAAATGATAAGTTACTCTCCATTATAACGATATGAACGTGTTACGTCAATGTGCGTAAAGGCTTGTCGCACAACGCCAAGCCTTTAAGTTGTTAGTGGCTAGTGGCTAGTTGTTAGCAGATGGATTTAAATTTAAAGGTAGTCGTTCGTCGCAGGTCGTGGGCGCCCTTTATAGGACGCGCCGGTCGCAGGTCGCTGGCAGCTAGCCGCAAAACCATGCCACATTAGCCCGCTTGGTGTATGGCCGACTATTCGCAGCGGGCCGCCTAAGGCTCCCTTCATAGGGGAGCTGGCCGACGAAGGCGATCTGAGAGGTTAAAGGTCGGCCCCGCACCAAAGGCGCCTGCTGCCGGCGAACTGCGGCTTTCCCCCAATATCCTTAGCGGACTCGCCACGTGCGAGCCCCTACTATCGATAATTACAGGAAAGCTATCGGCTTACGCGATTCACGATGAAGCCGCCGAGGATGGCCGCTATGAGGGATGCGGCGATGATGGCCGTCTTGGCCGTCATCAGGACGGGGCTGTCGGGAAAGGCCAGACCGGCGATGAACAGGGACATGGTAAAGCCGATGCCGGCCAGGAGGCCGACGGCCCAGAAGTGTCTCATCGTCAAACCCGCTGGCAGGGACGCCTTTTTCATGGCTGTCAGCAGCCAGACGGCCAAGCCGATGCCGATGGGTTTGCCCAAGACGAGGCCGGCCAGGACGCCCAGTCCCGGCGCCGATGCCAGGCCAGCCAGACCGCTCAGGTCAAGGCGGATGCCGGCATTAGCCAGGGCAAAGACAGGCATGATGATAAAAGCCGATACCGGTGTCAAAGCGTGTTCCGCCCGCAGCAGCAGGCCCTGTCTCCCATCCTTCCCGGGCACGGCCGGCATGGCGAAGCCCGTCAGGACACCGGCCATGGTCGGATGGATGCCGCCGAAGAAGAAGGCCAGCCAGATGAGCACCCCGCCGGCGGCATAGAGCCAGGCTGATTGCCAATTCCTGCGGCAGGCGGCCAGCATCAGCAGCCAGACGATGAGGCCGCCGGCCAGGGCCGGAACGTTGAGGGCGCCAGCATAAAAGACGGCGATGACGACGATGCCGCCGAGATCATCGACGATGGCCAGGGCCGTCAAAAAGACGACCAGGCTGCGCGGCGCCTTGGGGGCTGCCAGGGACAGGACGCCCAGGGAAAAGGCGATATCCGTCGCCATCGGGATGCCCCAGCCGCCGGCTGTAGGCAAGCCGGCATTGCACAGGCCATAAATCGCAGCCGGCACGAGCATGCCGCCTAAGGCCGCCGCCATGGGCAGCATGGCGGCCGACCGGGATTTCAGTTCTCCATAGAGGAATTCCCGCTTCACTTCAGCACCGACGACGAAGAAAAACAGAGCCATGACGGCGTCGTTGATCCAGTGCAGCAGAGACAGGTGCGTCCCTGCCGGCAGCGGGGCCTGGAGCCAGTATTCATAAACGGGACCGAAGGGAGAATTAGAGATAGCCATGGCAAGTATCGCACAGGCAATGAGTAATAGACCGCTTAACGATTCTCGTTTCATAGTTCCTCCTTTGATTAGGCGGGCCGCCCTTTGGGACGGGCCCCTACGGGTTTTGGCGGGCCGCCCTTTGGGACGGCCCTACTACGGATTCGGGCGGCGTTCGAGGATGACGCCCTGGCGGTAGGCTTCCAGGAGAGCCTTCAGGTCGTGGATCATCTGGAGGAGTTTCTTGCCATTGTCCGTATCGCCGATCATGACGCGCTTCGGTTCCAGTTCGACCTGTGTCGATTCGGAGTCGATATCGACGTTGTTCATCAATGCCTGGTAGACATCTTCAAAAGGATAGTGGGATTTGATGCGGATGCCGTGAGAATTGAAGATGAGCGTATAACCGGCAATGCCCGTAGAACCCTGATAGGCCTTGCAGAAGCCGCCGTCGATGCAGATTTCCTTGCCTTCCGCCCGGATAGGGCTTTCGCCTTTCTTGACCTTGACCGGCGTATGGCCGTTGATGATATGGCCCTGGGGCGAATCGATGCCGAATTCATGGAGTATCTTGATGCATTCTTCCTTATCGCGGTTCAGGCGGTAGTAGGCATTCTGCGGTTCTTTCCACGTATCTTCGTCGATGATATAGCTCCGTTCAAAGGTTTTGACGACGCGGCCGGATACGGGCGAATCAGAACCGCACCAGAGATACCACATATAATCCAGGCTGTCCGTATCGCGCTGGTCATAAGCCCGGCGGATGAGGTGTTCCGCTTTGTCCATGAAGGCTTTGCCCTTATAGGGCTTGCCTTCGAGATAGATTTCCTTGAAACTGCCGTCTTCATTGAGAGGCAGGCCGCCGTGGAACAAGAGGTTATTATTCATGCAGCGGTATAACGAGCCATGGCTGTAGAGGAAGCGGATGTGGCGCTGAAGGCGTTCGCTTTCCGTAAATTCGGCCTGGATGTCGTTCATGAGCTGGTGCTCTTCCGGCGACAGGGTATACGGATCCTTGGGGTTGACCGTCGGGAAATCTTTGGTCTTCAATTCATAGGTCTTGCCATCGAGGGTGATGACGCCTTTTTCCCAGTCTATCTTGTGGAACAGCAGGCGGTCGTCCATGTTATAGTCGGGATGACGGTAAATCGTCTGCCCTTCCAGTTTAGAGACGATGACGTTGATGGCTTTGACCATCGGTTCGATACCATCGTCCTGTTTATACGTTTCCAGGGCAAAGAGGGCAAAGGGGCGCAGGCTGATGCCATACCCGCTTTCTAATATTTCCATATTATGGTAACGGATGTTATTGCGCAGGACATTGGCGATGCAGGCTGCGTTGCCGGCAGCTGCCCCCATCCAGAGGACGTCATGGTTGCCCCACTGGATGTCCAGGGAATGGTGATGCATGAGCGTATCCATGATTTTATCCGCATGGGCACCGCGGTCGTAGATATCGCCGATGATATGCAGATGGTCGACAGCGAGCCGTTTGATGAGGGCTGCCAGGGCGTAAATGAACTGGCGCGTACTGCCCGTTTCCAAGATGGTATCAAGAATTTTCATGTGGTAGACCAGCTGATTCTGATCTTCATCCGGCTGGGCATGCAATAATTCATCGATGACGAAGCGGAAGACTTCCGGCATGGCTTTACGGACTTTCGACCGCGTATACTTCGAGGACAAGAGCTTGGCCAGGTCAATCATCCGTTCCAACGTCGTACGGGCCCAGTCGTCCGTGACCTTGCCTTCGCGGTAGAGCATGTTCAGCTTTTCTTTCGGGTAATAGATAAGGGTCAGCAAATCATCCTGTTCGGCCTTGCTCATCTTGTCAGAAAAGATCATTTCCACTTTTTCGCGGATGACACCGGAGCAGTTGTTGAGGATGTGGTAGAAGGCTTCGTATTCGCCGTGCAGGTCACTCATGAAGTGTTCCGTCCCTTTCGGCAAGTTGACGATGGCCTGCAGATTGATGATTTCCGTGAACGTCGCCGCCTGAGTGGGGTACTCCTTGGACAGGAGTTCCAAATAGCGCAAATATTCCGGAGAATAGGTATCGTACGTTTCCATGTTGCGTACCTCTCTTTCTTATATAGTATATGTTGTATGGCTTATTTAATTCCTATTGTATATCATCATTGCCAGGGTGACTAGGTTCTTTTTCTGATTTTTGTCACTTCCCACCCTATTTTGTTCAATCGGTATATACAATTATTTTCCCAGAAGAGGACAAGCAGCCATTTTCTCTCTTCTTCCTCAATAAGTATAGTTCTATTTATACCATGATTTTGATTCATATTGCAATTATTTTTAACGAATACGTCCTTTTAACTTACTATAACGTTTATCCTCTCCCATAAAAATCCTTGAATTTTGACGTCCCCTTTCACATAGCGGCAAAGCGGTGCCAGTATGGAAAAATCTTTTCCTCATTGTGGTATTTTCAAGGGCGGAAAAACATGCTATTATGTAATTGTAGAAATCAGTTTTAGGTATAATTAATTTCAAATGAGGTGATTACATATGAATAAGTATTTGGAATCTGTCATTGAAAATGTACGCACGAAACACGCAAACGAACCGGAATTCGTCCAGACCGTCGAAGAAGTCTTCAGCTCCCTGGACCCGGTCGTAGAACGTCACCCGGAATATGAAAAGTTCGACCTCCTCAATCGTCTCGTCGAACCGGAACGGCAATTCACATTCCGCGTCGTCTGGCAGGACGATAAGGGCGAATACCACACCAACACAGGCTACCGCTTCCAGTTCAACGGCGCTATCGGGCCGTACAAAGGCGGCCTTCGTTTCCAGAAGGACGTCTACTCAGGCATCATCAAATTCCTGGGCTTTGAACAGATTTTCAAGAATGCATTGACCGGCCTGCCTATCGGCGGCGCTAAAGGCGGGGCTGACTTCGACCCGACGGGCAAGTCCGACGCTGAAATCATGCGCTTCTGCCAGAGCTACATGCAGGCTCTCTATCGCTACATCGGTCCTGATGTCGACGTACCGGCTGGGGACATGGGTGTCGGCGGCCGCGAAATCGGCTACCTCTTCGGCGAATACCGCCGCTTGAAAGGCTGCTTTGAAAACGGCGTCCTCACGGGCAAGGGCTTCAGCTTCGGCGGTTCCCGCATCCGTCCGGAAGCTACGGGCTACGGCGCCGTATACTTCCTGGAAAACGTCCTCAAAGACGACGGCCAGGACATCAAGGGCAAGACCATTGCCGCTGCCGGCTTCGGCAACGTAACCTGGGGCATCTGCAAGAAAGCTACGGAACTGGGTGCCAAAGTCGTTACCCTGTCCGGTCCGGACGGTTACATCTATGACCCGGACGGCGTCGCTACGCAGGAAAAGATCGACTACATCGTCGAAATGCGCAACAGCGGCCGCAACCGCGTCCAGGACTATGCCGACAAATTCGGCGTCGAATTCTTCCCGGGCGAAAAACCGTGGGGCCGCAAAGTCGACATCATCATGCCGTCGGCTATGCAGAACGATGTCCACATGGAACAGGCTAAACAGATTGCCGCCAACAAGATCCGCTACTACATCGAAGTCGCCAATATGCCGACGACCAACGATGCCCTGAAATTCTTACTTGACCAGAAAGACATCATCGTCGCTCCGTCGAAGGCCGTCAACGCCGGCGGTGTCGCTACATCGGCCCTGGAAATGAGCCAGAACAGCGAACGCCTGGTATGGACTGCCAAAGAAGTCGATGACCGTCTCCACGAAATCATGAACACCATTTACCAGAACTGCAAAGATGCAGCTGCCCGCAACGGCTTGGGCTACAACCTCGTAGCCGGTGCTAACATCGCCGGGTTCGAACGCGTCGCCGACGCTATGCTGGCACAAGGTGTCTTCTAAGCTATACCTGAAACTGAATAGATAGAGCGTGAAAAAAGGAGCTGTCGCATCGCGACAGCTCCTTTTTAGTGGCTAGTGGCTAGTGGCTAGTGGCTAGGGGCTAGTGGCTAGTGGCTAAAAGTTCAACCTCTCCGGCCCTTCGGGCCACCTCTCCTATCAGGAGAGGCATGGTACAGCTGCTGTGAACTCTTCTTTCATCTGCTGGCGCAGGGCGGCGTCCTGGGCAAAGAGGAGGGCCAGGCGTGCCATGATTTCGGCGCCTTTGACGATAGTCGGTTCGATGGTCCTGGCCTTGACGGCATTGGCGATGTCCGTCGAGTGTTCCGGCATGGGGACGTCGCCCAAGGCCAGGTGGACGTGGACGGCCGGGCACTGATGGCTGACGTTGCCGACGTCGGAGCTGCCGCAATCCTTCGGTTCTTCGTAAGGGATGCCCATGGCCTGGAGGACCTGTTCCGATGCTTTTGTCGCTGTTTCATTCCAGACCATGTTATCGAATTTGCAGCCCATCTGCGTGACGTCATACGTCGTTTCCGTGGCAATGGCCGCCCCTTTGAAGCAGTTCATGACCTTGGCCACGACGGTATCGAGATATTCCCGTTCGCTGTGACGGATGCAGCATTCGACTTCGGCGTAATCGGGGACGACATTGGAGGCCATACCGCCGTTGACGATATACGAGCCGATGCGCGTTTCCGGCCGGACGTGCTGGCGCAGCATATCGACGGCGTGGAGGGCCAGCATGGCCCCGTTCAGGGCGTTGCGGCCATTCCACGGTTCACCGGCAGCGTGGGCCGTCTGGCCGTGAAAGGCGATGCGATAGTCGTCGAGGGCCAGGAAATGGGAATTGGCATTGGTCTTAGTCGGCGACACATGGACCATGACGGCGAAGTCGTAATCCTTGAAGATGCCCTGGTCGCACATGATGACCTTGCCGCCACGCAGTTCTTCGTCCGGCGTACCGATGAGGTCGACGTCGACAGGCAGGTCAGGCAAATCTTTCAAAGCAGCCGCTGCCAGAAAGCTCATGGCGCCATTGGCCGAATGACCGCAGCCGTGGCCGACGCCGGGCAAGGCATCGTATTCGGCCAAAAGGGCCATCTTGAAGACCGGCTTATCGGCACGATGGGCAGCGGCGCGAAAAGCCGTCGGCTGGCCGGTAAACTGTTCTTCTACGTCCATGCCCAGGGAACGGCACAAATCGACGTAGTGCTGGCAGGCATGGTATTCTTCACCGGAGAGCTCCGGATCATTGGCAATAGTATAATTGAGCTGAAAAGCCTGGGCTTCATGAGCTTTCAAGGCCTTCTTCAAATCTTCGAGGTAATTCATAAAATGATAGGACTCCTTCTAACCAATAATAAACATATATAAGGGGATGACAATGATGCCCATGACGACCGTGATGAAGCTGACTTCCGTCGAATAGCGGACATCGGCGCCGACGGACTTGGCGACGACCGTCATCTGGGTCATGGCCGGCATGCTGGCCTGCATGGTAAAGACCTGGGCCGACATGGGCGTGACCGGGATGAACGGCAATAATACCAGGACACAGGCCGGACAGACCAGGAAGCGGCCGACGAGAGCACCGATGATATCCCGGTCCCAGCGGACCGACGCCAGAGAGATACCAGTCATTTCAATACCGATGACCATGAGTGACAAAGGGGTCGCCATATTGCCGACGTATTGGAACGACGTCAACAGGAAATCGGGCAGCTTGATATTGGCCATGATCAGGGCCAGGCCGGCTAAAAAGCCAAGGAGCGGCGGCGAAAAGACTTTTTTCAGGGTCTGCAGGGAAAACAAGGGCATATTCCCCTTGCCGCCCAGGCTGTCATTGACGATGTGGTAGACGCCGAGGGTCCAGAACATGGTCGTATTGGCCATGTAGTAGAGCATGACTGACGGAACGCTCTGCGTCCCGAACAGGGCCAGGTTGACAGGCAGGCCGATGAAAATCGTATTGGCAATGAAAAAGCAGGTGATGAAGACGCCCTGCCGGTCCTGGCGGATGTGCAGGACTTTGGCCGCAATGCGGCCGACGGCATAGGCCAACAGGATGGACGCAAAGGGCAGGAGCAGGTCCGGTGCGATGCGTATCAGCGAATCATGGGTGAAATCTTTTTCCAGCTGGCAGAGCATGTATAAGGGCAGGCTGATTTTCATGACCAGCTTAGTAAAGACAGCACTCATGTCCGGCCCGAACCAGCCTTTTTTAGCCAGGATGAAACCGATGGAAATGATGAATAAAACTTCAAAAATACCTTGTAAGCCGTGCAATACACCTTCCACGTTACCGCTTCCCTTCTAAATGGTATAATTCCGGCCGGCGGTCGCGAAAGACGTTGATGCGGCTGCGTATGTCGTCGATGACGGACAAATCAATTTCACCGGTTACGATTCCCTCGCCGTCATCGCCTTCGGCCAGCACTTCGCCCCAGGGGTCGATGATCATGGAATGACCGCAGAAATGGTAGTCACCACAAGTACCGCAGCTGTTGACGGCGACGACGAAGAACTGGTTCTCAATGGCCCGGGCCCGGTTGAGTATCTGCCAATGAGCCAGCCTGGGATGCGGCCAGGCCGCCGGGACGAAGAGGATCTTGGCACCGGCCAGGGCCGCCATGCGGACCCATTCGCCAAAGCGCAGGTCATAACAGGTAATCGACGCCATAGGGATATCGCCCAGGAAAAACGTATTCAAATGGTCTCCCGGCGTAAAGACCTTCTCTTCCCCGCCAGGCGTGAATAAATGGCATTTATCATAGGACGAGACGCGATTTCCCTCTTCATCGACGATATACGTCGTATTGTACAGGCGCCCGTCATGACAGCGGGCAATGGAACCGCCGACGAGCTGGATATGGCACGATGAAGCTAATTCCTGCAAGAATTCCTGAGCCTGATGGCCGCCTTCATCAGCCCGTTCATAGACATCAGGCGGGTAAAACGACAGGTCCCACAATTCGGGCAGCACAGCCATATCCGAACCAGCGCCGGCCGCTTGTTGGACGCGGAGCCGGACCTGGCTGAAATTGGCCTGTCTGTCACCGGGGACGATGGGAAATTGGATGAGTGATATTTTCACTGTACTTCCCCCTTTCTTTACTTGTCATGTCAATTTAACTTTATTATACCATAGACTTGAAAAGAATCATCCATCTTGCTATAGTAAAATCAATATAGGCACAAAGAAGGGGTATCATGGAAGAAAATGAAAAGATGAAAGATTGGCTGACGGACCTCATGAGCTGTACAGCCTGTCATTTGCGGGACGAAGGCAACCGCGGGCCGACGCGCTATTCCGGCGATTGCGCGTCGCCGCTGATGTTCGTCGGCGAAGGACCTGGCGGTGTGGAAGATGAATACGGCGTTCCCCTGGTCGGCCCGTCGGGGCAGCTCCTCGACAAGGCCTTGTGGAGCGTCGGACTCACGCGGGACCACGTCTACGTCACGAACATCGTCAAATGCCGTCCCAAGAATAACCGCACGCCGACGCTGGAAGAAGGCCGCCACTGCGCCGACATCCATTTAGTCAAAGAAATCGAGCTGGTCCAGCCGAAGGTCATCGTCTGCCTGGGCAAAGTCGCCTTCCAGTATTTCTATGGCCGCGCAGCCAGCATCATGCGCAACCGCGGCAAGTGGTTCACCTGGCGCGGCTACGACATCATGCCGACGTATCACCCGGCCTTTCTCCTGCGCCAGACCGGCCACGAACTGGTCGAATCGAAATGGCAGGTCTACTACGACTTCAAAGCAGCCGTGGAAAAGGCCAAGGCCGCCATGCCCGACTATACCTATCAGAGCCCGGAAAAGCCGGACCTCCTGGCTCAATACGCAGCCTTAAAAGAGAGCCGGCATTGGTAGGCGGCCCTTGAAGGCCGCAGGCCGCAGGCCGCAGGCCGTGTAAAAAAAAGAGGCTGTCGCAGATGCGACAGCTCCTTTCAAGTTGTTAGTGGCTAGTTGTTAGTTGTTAGCGGATGGGTTTAAATTTAAAGCTTTTCTCTGCAAACTACAAACTCTGTGCTACAAACTATAAAGTAAACGGGGCATCACATGATGGCAAAAACCTTCGTGCGACAGCCTCTTTTTTTCTGTAGGAGCGCCACGTGGGGCGCCCGCTCCGGAATATGTATGATGTCCCAATTAGCTTGCTGAAAGAACCTTCCAAATCCCGAACGGGTCGCCCACGTGCGCCCCCTACAAACTCTGACGAAAAAGATCACTACATGATGACCATACCCTTCATCAGTCAAAAATACGGTCGTACAGGTGGCTCCGTTCGAGGAATTCTTCAACCGTCGGGAAGCCGAGTTTCTTCAACAGTTCGATGACATAGGGATTTTCCATAGGCGTCTTGTAAGCCGCTTGTTTGCCGTAGGCCTGGACGTTGGCCTTGCCTTCTTCTTTCTTGATGATGGCCCGGGGACCGCCGACGCAGCCGCCCATGCAGCCCATGCCTTCAAAGAAGTTGCCATCGCGGTTGCCGGCCAGGATGTCGTTGATCATGGCCTTGCAGGCCGGGACACCGTCAGCTTTGCGCGTCTTGATGTCGACTTTGCGGTCCGGGTTCAGCTGATGGACCGTTTCGGTGACAGCTTCAGCGACGCCGCCGGCATAGGCATAGCTGATACCCGCTTCCGAAGCATGGGGGACATTGTCTTCCGGCAGGGAGACCAGGTCGATGTCGGTGACAGAAAAGAGGTCGCGCAGTTCCTGATAGGTCAGGACGTAATCAATAGCGCCTACCAGGTCCGGTTCTTTCCGTTCGGCTTTCTTGGCCAGGCAGGGACCGATAAAGACGGTCTTGGCCTTGGGATGGAGAGCCTTGACTGTGCGGCCGCCGGCGATCATCGGCGAGACAGAGCCCGGGACGTTAGGCAGGAGCTGGTGATAGAGCTTCCGGATCATGGCGATCCACATGGGGCAGCAGCAGCTGGTGAGCTGGAACTGGTCTTCGTTGTTGATGTTCTTATCGAATTCCAGGGCTTCTTTCAGAGTCAGGATATCGGCAAAGACGGCGACTTCCAGCATGCCCGTGAAGCCCAGGCGCTTGAAGGCCGTCCGCAGTTTCCCCATGGTAACATCGGGACCGAACTGGCCGGATACAGCCGGAGCGACCAGGGCATAGATAGGGCCATCGTAATCGTGCAGTTCCTGGACGACAGGGATGAGGTCTTTCCGCGTCTTCAGCGTATCGAGCTGGCAGGCATCGACACAGGCCTGACAGCCGACACACTGGCTGTCGTCGATGGCGATGCCATCGGGGCCGGACGTAATGGCACCCCAGTCACAGGCTTCCTGGCAGTGATGGGGTTCGTCGGGCGGACAGAGACAGGGCTTGACCCGCCAGATCAGGGGATGGTCGTCGGGATGAGCCAGACAGTCTATCAATTTCGGGTCGCCATCGACACCGATGGGCTTACCTTCTGCGGCCCGCTTGAGCATCTGCTGGTATAATTCATCTAATGTTTTCATGAGGAACCTCCTTATAAATAGTTGCTAAAACGAATGCTACAGCCTTATTGTAGCAGATTTTTCGTCATTACAACAGTTTTGTGATAATTTGATATTTTATATTGAAAAAGCCGGCCCAGATTGCTATAGTGAGTACGATTTGCAAAAAAGGAGGCTTTTTTTCATGAAAGGTATCGCCGATTTCACACGCGGTCCCGTAGGCAGGCAATTAGTATACTTTGCGCTGCCCCTCTTTGCGTCGCAGCTCTTACAGATTCTCTATAATATGGCCGACATGGTCATCGTCGGCCAGGTCATGGGAAAAGTCGGGCTTTCTGCCGTCGCCATCGGAGGCGACATCACGAATTGCCTGACTTTTGTAGCCATGGGCTTTTCCAATGCCGGCCAAGTGCTGCTGGCGCTCTACATCGGTGCCGGGAAACGTCGGGAACTGACGGCCTTCGTCAATACGCTGTTCCTGCTCCTCTGCGCCATTGCCGTCGTCACGACGAGCCTGGGCTTATACTGGCGCCATGAAATTCTGGGGCTCATGCAGGCCCCGCCGGAATCGTTCGACCAGGCCCTGGCCTATGCCAGCCTGACCATAGGCGGCTTATTCTTTATTTATGGCTATAACGCCATCAGCGCCATCCTGCGCGGCATGGGCGATTCCAAGCATCCCTTTTATTTCATCAGTATCGCTGCCGTGACCAATATCGTCCTGGATATCGTCTTCGTCATCTGCTTCCACTGGGAAGCGGCCGGAGCCGCTATGGCCACCGTCTTCAGCCAGGCCCTCAGTTTCATCCTGGGAATTCATTTCTTATGGCGCCATCGAAAAAATTACGCGCTCTGGCAGGATACGTCGCGCTTTTCCATCGACAGCCATGCGGCGATAGAGCTCGTCAAGCTCGGTATCCCCATGGCCATCAAAAATGCTTCTGTCCAATTCTCCAAGCTCTTCGTCAGTTCCTGGATCAACTCGTATGGCGTCGCCGTATCGGCTTTTGCCGGCATTGCCAACAAACTGACGAGTACGGCCAACCTCATTTCCAACGCCATCAACACGGCCGGTTCCACCATGGTCGGTCAGAACATCGGCGCCCGTCAATACGGCCGCGTCCGCCAGATCATCCTCACGATTTTTGAAATCGTCACGATCCTGGCACTCATCGCCTCGCTCATCCTCTGTCTCTGGCCGGTATCGGTATACCATTTGTTCACGACGGACGACGCGGTCATCGCTGTCGGGCTGGAATATCTGCCCATCGGCGTCCTCTGTTTCTTCAGCTGTGCCGGCCGTTCGGGCATGAACGCCCTCATCAACGGCAGCGGCAACACCAAAATCAATTTTGCCACAGCTATTTTCGACGGCCTCGTCCTGCGCCTGGGGTTATCCGTCCTGTTCGGGCTCTGCCTCAACTGGGCTTACCTCGGCTTCTGGCTCGGCGATGCCCTGGCCAACTTTACTCCCTTCTGGGTAGGCGCTGCCTTCTATGCCAGCGGGAAGTGGAAAACGCGCCGGCTCTGAACTTTATCCATTTTGTGAAGGAAACGCGCCCCGTCCGCTACTAAACCGTCACAATGGACTCGTATACTAATAGCACAAGGAGGGATAGTTATGAAGATAAAACGCCTTATCGCTTTATCCGCTATGGCCGCAGCGCTTGCCAGTGGTGCCGCCTTTGCTCAGGATAACCATTATGATGGCTACTTGCATCATCCGGCCACATTGCAGGATCAGCAGCCGCCGTTTTTAAATCATAAAAAAGACAGCCGCGAAGAACAAATCCGTAAACAGCGTGAAAAAGAAGAAAAACAGCGCATTGAACGGGAAAAGAAAGAACGCCAGCGTGCAGAAGCTAAGAAAAAAAAGAAAAAATCTTATAAAAAACCCAACTTCAACCATAACAATCAGCAGAACTGGCCTCATTTCTAAACAGGCCAACTATTTCAAGGGGGAATAAATGATGAAGACATGGAAACACTTTTTAGCCGTAACAGCAGCTGCTACGGCACTGATGAGCGGCGCAGCCTTTGCCCAGTCGGCTCCGCAGAATACACCTTGGCAGTATGGCCAGAACCAGCCGCAGCAGGTACAGCAGAATCAGCCGCAGGACCAGAATGACCGCAACCGCCAGCAGCCGAACGTAGCCCAGCCGTCGAATAAACAGCAGGCTCCGAAAGACAACAACAAAGACCAGAACAATAAGAATCAGAAAAAAGAAAAAGCGCCTAAAAAGACGCCGGCAGGCAAAGATAAGACCAAAGACGTAAAGAATACAAAGAATAACAAAGACGTCAAATCGCCGTATCAGCAGGACCAGAACCCGACATACGACAAGGCCATCCAGAAGACACTGCCGGGGTATAGCCGGTAGTGATTAGTGGCTCGTGGCTCGTGGCTCGTGGCTCGTGATTAGTGATTAGTGGCTCGTAGGGGTTCGTAGGGGCTTGTCGCATGAATACTTCTGTCCTCATGCACGGCCCCTTTTTTCCTTGGCGTTTGATGTTTGATGAAACAGCTGCAAGAAGGGGCTTTACAAAACACGGGAATGCTGGTAAAATAACTAAGTAAATGTTTCATGCGGGTGTAATTCAGTGGTAGAATACGAGCTTCCCAAGCTTGGTACGAGGGTTCGATCCCCTTCATCCGCTCCAGAATAAAAAGGGCTGTCGCAGGTGCGACAGCCCTTTTTATCGTAGGGGCCGTCCCAAAGGGCGGCCCGTTGTGGCTAGGGGCTAGGGGTTATCAGGCCACCTCCCCTATAAAGGGAGGCAAGCGCTCGCAGCTAGTTACTAGCCACGAGCCACTAACTACGAGCCACTTTCTCTACTTAGCCGGCATAGCCGCCTTTTACGCCTTCGCGGGCATCGTTTTCCCAATTTTCGAAATGTTCTTTGGCAGCCTGGCCAATCTGTTCGTCGTTGTTGTAATCGCCGAGTTCTGTCGGTACTTCATCTTCCTTGGCTTCGGAAGCGCTGACGGCGGCTGCGAAATCCCGGCCGTATTGGCGGCACGTATCCTGGGTTGACTGGTCCGGGTTCCACTGGCAGCGCAGTCCGTCGTTGACGACGTCGAAGCCGGCACCCTGCAGGAGGGCTGTAATCTGTTTGACGGCTTCACCGCTCCAGCCGTAACTGCCGAAAGCAGCGGCTTTCTTATTCTTGAATTTCAAGCCGCGGATCATTTCCATGATGCCGCCGATGGAGAAGAGGAAGCCGTAGTTGATGGTCGGCGAACCGACGAGGATGGCCTTCGACTTGAAGACTTCCGTAACGATGTCGTTCTTGTCGTCGACAGCGGAGTTGAAGAGTTTCACGGTCAGCGTCGGATCCGTTTCGCGCAGCCCTTCGGCGATGCATTCAGCCATGCGGCGCGTGGAATTCCACATCGTATCGTAAATGATGGTAATCTGGTTTTCCTGGTAGGCTTTGGCCCAATCCTGGTATTTGGCTACGATTTTCAGGGGATCTTTGCGCCAAATGACACCGTGGCTCGGGCAAATCATGCTGACCGGGACGCCCATCTTGAGGATTTCGTCGATTTTCCGCGTCACCATGGGGCTGTAGAGATTGAGGATATTGGCATAATATTTCATGGCTTCCTGATAGAGTTCGGCCTGATCTACGCAGTCGTTGTACATCTTTTCGCTAGCATAGTGCTGGCCGAAACCGTCATTGCTGAAAAGGATGTTTTCGCCGGTCATATAGGTGAACATCGTATCCGGCCAATGAAGCATAGCCGCTTCGATGAAGACGAGCTGGCTGCCGCCCAGATCCAGCGTATCTCCGGTCTTGACATTAACGAAGTTCCAATCCTGATGATAAAGGCCGCGCAGGATGGCTTCCCCTTTCTTGGTGCAGTAAATCGGCGTATCCGGGATTTCCCGCATCAAGGCCGGCAAAGCGCCGCTGTGGTCGTTTTCATTGTGGTTCATGACGATATAGTCGATGTCCTTGAGGTCGATTTCTTTTTTCAGATTAGCGACGAATTCGTCGTCAAAAGGTTTCCAGACCGTATCCATGAGGACCGTCTTTTTATCGCGGATCAAATAAGAATTATAAGACGAACCTTTTTCTGTCGAATATTCGTGGCCGTGGAATTCATTCAATTCCCAGTCGATTTTCCCTACCCAAGTTACTTTTTCTGTAATTTTTTTACCCATGATGATTGTCTCCTTTTCAGTTATCTCTGTATGATGAAATTATTCTAACGTAAGCAGCAATGCCATTTTAAAGGGTCCATCGGCAGTGATGGCGTGGCGTCCGTTCTTGGCAAAGGCAAAGTTTTCGCCGGCCTTGATTTCATGGTCTTGGCCTTCATAACGGATGACAGCGTTGCCTTCCAGAGCAAAAACCAGCGCTTCTCCCGGTGCGGCATGTTCCGAAAGCCCCGTGCCGGCGCCGAAACTCATGACGACGAACTTGACCTTAGGCGACTGGATGATGTCGCGGTTGATAATCTTACCATCCTGGCAGGGTACGAGGCCTGCCAAAGAGAAAATCTTGCCTGCATCGATGTTCATAAGGTATTCCTCCTCTACTGTAAGTTCCGTATAGACCGCCCCATCGCGGCTCTTCATGCCAACGGGTACGGATGGCGGTGCGATGATGGCCTGACCAGCCACCAGACGCTGTTCTTCCCCCGGCCAGTGAACGGTCAGCGTGCCGTCAGCGACATAGAGGACTTTCGCCTGCCTGTAGATTTCCGGACTGATGTCCGTACCGGCAGCCAGGGAAAAGTAAAAGACTTGATACTGGGCTTCATTGACCAGTTCTTTAGAAATCGTACAGCCGGCCACAGGGGCATTATCACGGCTGATAGAAAAGATGCGGCCTTTCGTTTCTTTCATTCCAACCACCTCGTTTTTTCTTTCCCTTCGATATGTTAAGTATACGTTTTTTTCATCATCACAGCTGTTGTAATTACAACAGATAATAGAATTTCTCAATTAAAAAAGAGACATCACATTACGCGATGCCTCTTTTTAGGGGTTAGGGGTTAGGGGTTAGGGGTTAGGGGTTAGGGGTTAGGAGTTAGGGGCTAGCGGATGGCTTTAAATTTAAAGCAACCTCTCAGACCGCCTTCGGCGGCCAGCTCCCCTATTAGGGGAGCCTCTACGAGCTGCTAGCCACTAACTGCTAGCCACTAGCCACAAAAAAAAGACCTGCCGTATATGCGGTAGGTCTTTTTTTCATCCTCACTGGATTTCAATGGTGTTGGTCGGTTGTGCCTGTTGGGCATCTTTCGGGAGGGTTATGGTCAGGACGCCATCTTTGAAAGCAGCCTGGATACCTTCTTTCTGAATGCCTGTGACAGGGAACTGACGGCAGAAGGACGAACTCGAACGTTCTTTGCAGATGTAGTTGTGCTGTTCATCTTGCGAATCCTTCTGTTCGTTGTGGCTGGCAGCCAGGGTCAAGACGTTGTTGTCGTAGCTCAGATGGATGTCTTCCTTCTGGACGCCCGGCAGATCCGCGGTCATAACGTATTCGCTGCCTTTGTCTTCGATGTCGACTTTCGGCATGGTGCTGGTGAATTCACTCGGCCACATAAAGCGATTGAAGAAGTTATCAAAAACATCGGGAACGGAAAATTCATTATCAACAACTGGGAATAAGCTATTCATAAGTCATGCCTTCTTTTTATGTGAAATTACGGTTTCGGGACGTTTGGGAATTTGGCGGGCGCCCCACGTGGGCGCCCCTACAATCATTTGACCTCAATGCGGTGGGCTTCAGCCACTTTCTTCGGGTCTTCTTTCGGCAAGGTTACGGTCAGGACGCCGTCTTTAAAGGCTGCCTGGATACCATCTTTCTGGATGTTGCGGACCGTGAACTGACGGCAGAACGTATGGCTGCTGCGTTCTTTGCGGATATATTTCTTTTTATCGTCTTTTTCGTCTTTCTTTTCTTCGTGTTTAGCCGTCAAAGTCAGGACGTCATCGTTATAGCTGACGTTGATGTCTTCTTTGGCGATGCCCGGCAGGTCGGTCGTCAGGATGTAAGCCTTATCGGTGTCTTCGATATCTACCTGCGGTACACGGTAGCCGGCTTCCGTCGGATTTTCAAAGCTATTGAAGAAGTTATCAAAAATCGTATCAGGGAATACAAAATCGCTGTTCGTTACAACTGGAAATAAACCTTTCATCATAATCATTACCCTCTTTCAACAGATTGTTCATTGTTGCTATGAGTGAACCTTCTTTTCAGTTCTGTTCTTTTGACCTTTTTGCTTATCTCTCTGTAACCTCTTCCTGATTACAGCTATATCATAAACTCTATTAGCACTCTTGTCAAGTGAGTGCTAATAAAAAATTTCAAAAAAAGTGCTGTCGCATAAACGACAGCACTTTTTAGTGATTAGCCGCTAGCAGTTAGGGGCTAGGAAAAGAAACCTCTCCGGCCTTTCAGGCCACCTCCCCTATTAAGGGAGGCAAAGAACGCGGTCTGTGACCTGCGACCGGCGACCGGCGGGCCGCCCTTTGGGACGGCCCCTACGAATGCATCCGCGGTCTGCGGCCTGCGGCCTGCGAACAGCGGGCGCCCTACGTGGGCGCCCATCAATCATTTATCCTGCGGGACGAGTTGTTTGCCCGGTTTTACGAAAATCCAGGCTACGATGGCGATGATGCCGAACAGGGACGTTGCCGTGAAGGCGTTGTTCCAGCCGTAGTTAGTGACGAAGAAGGCGGTAACAATCGGAGCCAGGACGCCGCCGATGTTGCCCCAGAGGTTGATCCAACCGGAAACGGAACCGGTGTATTTACCGCCCAGGGAGATGACGGAAGACCAGCTGGCGCTCATAGCAAAACCTAAGGCACCGAGGGAAACGGACATCCAGAAGATGTTCATTGCCGGGTCAGCCGTATGGGAGGCGATGTACAGGCCGAGGGACGTAACGGCAACGCCGGCCATGGCCGTGACGGTACGCATCTTATACTGCATTTCACTGTGGCTGCCATTGGCAATCTTGTCGGAAACGAAGCCGGCCAGGAAGACCATGGCCATCAAAGCAATCCAGGGGCAGGAAGCCCAGAAGCCCATGGATTTCAAGGACATGTTGTGGACTTCAGTCAGGTACATGGGCAGCCATGCCAGGAAGACGTACATGATGTAGTCGACGACCATGAACTGGATACCGACGGCCCAGAACTGGGTCGAGCGGAGGAACTTATTCCAGGGAGCGACGGCTTTCTTCAGGGAGTCAGCCGAACGGCCTTCGTTGATGTAAGCGGCTTCTTCCGCATTGACATAGGGGCTGTCTGCCGGATTGTCGCAGGCGAAGCGGTGCCATACCCAGGCCAGGGCGACGCCGACGAGGCCGAAGATGATGAAAACGGCATGCCAGCCGAAGAGGCCCATGAGAGCTACCGTGGCGACAGGACCGACGACGGGGCCGAAGAAGGTCCCCAATAAGATGGACGAGCTGGCCTTGCCTTTTTCGTGTTTATTGAACCACGTAAAAGTAGCAGCCCCTAAGGACGGGAAGACAGGCCCTTCGCCGAGGCCGAAAGCCAGGCGGACAGCAGCAAAACTGATCTTGCCCTTAGCTAATGCCGTCAAGGCCGTGAAGACGGACCACCAGAGAATGGCTAAAGCACCGGTCTTGCGCATGCCGAACTTTTCAGCCAGGATACCGCCAGGGACCTGCATCAGCGCGTAGCTGGCGAAGAAACAGGTCTGAATGAAGCCCATGTCGATTTTCGTGAAGCCAAATTCCTGCATGATGACCGGCGTCGCAACGGAAAGGTTGACGCGGTCCATGTAAGCGACGAAACTGATTAAGAAGATTAAAAACGCGATTTTCCATCGGAAGTTTGTCATCGTGCCGGCAACAGCCCGCGTTTCAGCTGCAGCGGTCATGATCTTACCCATTGCTTTTTCCATAGCCAATACCTCTTTACCTGAATACCAAAATCCCCAATAAATAATTTGATAATGAATACTGTATAAGTCACACCCAGGGGATATAAAAAAACCCTGCTGCTCCAGCGGAGCAACAGGGGCGATGATTCGCGGTACCACCCTGTCATTATACTCAGTGTCTGACAGACTGCCGATAACGCCGGACGGCGTCTGTACCTCAATTCCCTAGAAAAACAGTCGGTACAGAAACTCCCGGGCGAAGTCGGACGATTGCACCTCGCCGGATTTTCAGCACCGCCGGCTCTCTGCAGAGGATGGGAAATCGTCTTTTACCCGTTCATCGTCATTATATCTGCACTGCTTTCACAGTGCCCTGTTTGTGTGATGTGCCTATTATCCCTGAAAAGAGGCTGGTTGTCAAGGGTTTTTGTTAATATTTTTAAATTTTCTTTCGTTAAACGTTATATTTTCAATTTAGTTAAACGTTTTTATTACCGATTTGCCAGGAAGGCTTTATTTTTTGTAAAGCATGCGTACCGAATTGAGGACACATAAGGCAGCGACGCCGGAGTCGGCGAAGACGGCAGCCCACATGGAAGCATAGCCGGCAAACCCGGCAATCATGACCACGGCTTTGACGCCTAAGGCGAAGACGACGTTTTCCATGGCGATTTTCATGGTTTCCCGGGAAAGATGCAAGGCTGCCGGTACGGCACTGACCCGTGACTGCATGAAGACGACGTCGGCCGCTTCAACGGCTGCATCGGCACCGCTGCCCATGGCAGCTCCGACATCGGCCCCGGCCAGGACAGGCGCATCGTTGATGCCGTCGCCGACGAAGAGGACCGGCCCGTACTGCTGGCGCAGGGCCGCCATCTGATCGACTTTATCCTGAGGCAGCAGCTTGGCCCGGACGTCGTCAATACCCGTCTTGGAGGCGATGTAATCTGCCGCTTTCTGAGAATCACCGGTGAGCATGGCTGTCGTGATGCCCATGCGGGAAATAGCCTTGACGGCGTCGACAGCGTCTTCTTTGATGGTGTCCGAAATGACCAGCCGGCCGGCATAGGTCCCGTCGATGGCAACATACAATTCCGACCCGTATTCGACATCATCCAGGTTCGGCAGAGCGATATGCTGTCCGTCCATGAGCTGGCGGTTGCCGCAGAGGACGGTATGGCTGCCGACCTGGGCTTTCAGGCCCTGACCGGCGATTTCTTCCATTTCCGACGGTTCCGTAAGGGTCAGGCCCTGTTCGCAGGCCTGGGCGACGACACTGCGGGCAATAGGATGGTTCGACGCCTGTTCAGCCGACGCGCAGAGGCAGAGAACGTCATCGGCACTGCGGTTATCGGCCGGCACGACCTGATGGACGACGAAGTTGCCTTTGGTAATGGTCCCGGTCTTATCGAAGACGACGGCAGCGATATGCTTCATCTGTTCTATGGCAATGCCGCCTTTGAAGAGGATGCCCTGTTTCGAGGCAGCCCCGATGCCGGCGAAGAAACTCAAGGGGACGCTGAGGACCAGGGCGCAGGGGCAGCTGATGACCAGGAAGGTCAGGGCCGTGTAAATCCAGTAATGCCACTGACCGGTCACCAGCGATGGGATGACAGCTGTAGCCACTGCAATGGCGACGACAGCCGGCGTGTAGATGCGGGAAAAACGCGTAATGAAACGGTCGATCTTCGGCTTGCGGGCCGCTGCCCGTTCGACGGATTCCAGGATTTTCGTGACCATGGATTCAGCCAGGGGTTTCGTTACCTTGACGTGCAGAACGCCAGTCGTATTGATACTGCCCGACAAAACTTCCGAACCTTCCCGGCAGGCCACAGGGACAGGTTCACCGGTCAGGGCCGACGTATCGAGGAGGCTTTCACCAGCCGTGACGACACCATCCAGCGGGATACGGTCACCGACGCGGACGACGACGACATCACCAGCAGCGGCATCTTTGGCTGGAATCGTGACGGTCGAACCATCGGCAGTTACGCGATGGACGACTTCCGGCCGCATATCGATGGCAGCAGCCACCTGTTTGCGGCTGCGGTTGACGGCCCGGTCTTCCAGGGCTTCGCCAACACGGCTGAAAAGCATGACGGCGACGGCTTCCGGATAGTCACCGATGGCAAAGGCACCGATGGTAGCCACCGCCATGAGGAAGTTTTCATCAAAAGGCTGGCGCTTCATGATGTTTTCTGCAGCTTCCCGCAGGACGCCGTAGCCTAAGAGCAGATAGGCAACGATATACGCAGGAAGGGAAAAAGAATCCGGAATGATGCTGGTCAAGTAGGTGACCAAAAAGAGGACCGTCCCGGCGACGAGAGTCCACAAAGGACTTTCTTCTTCATCATCATCGTCATCACTGCAGCAGCTGCAAGTGCCGACAGCATCCAGTTTTACCGTTTCTTCTTCGTCATGATGGCCGTTGCAGCAGGAACAGCCTTGGTCTTTCAAAAATTCTTCTGCCATAGATATGCCTCCTTTAATACTTGCTTTGGATTTGACTTCATCATACCATTAAACCTAAATATGTTCAAGTGTTCATATGTTATCTTCATATACTTTTTGGGCATACCCTCCCCATTTGCCGTTTCTTCGGCCCTGTGCCATAATAAGGTATACTTAATTTGTCAAAAGAGGGGTTGATACTATGAAAATTATGATTACTGGCATCGGCGGCGTCGGGGGATATATCGCGTCCGTCCTCTGTGCCAATTATGATGACGTGACGCTCATTGCCCGGCGGAAGCGGAAAGCATCGCTCGAAACAAAAGGGCTTGTCGTCCACAGCGATTTCTTTGGCGACCACGTGGCCCACCCGGCCGTCACCGACGATCCCGCCTCGGCAGGTATCCAGGACGTCATCTTCGTCTGCGTCAAGAATTATTCCCTGGAATCCGCCCTGACGGCGGTCCTGCCCTGCATCGGCGACGATACGATCGTCGTTCCTGTCCTCAACGGCTTCACCTATCATGAAATGGCGGCAGCCCTCATGAAGCGCGGGAAAATCGTCGATTCCGCCATCTATATTACCTCGTCTTATAAAGAAGACTACTCCATCCGCCAGGAAGGGCGCTTCGCCCGTATCTACATCGGTTCCGACGACGCCGGAGCGACGAAGAAGGTCTATGACGTCCTCAACCACCCCGGCCTGACCTGCTGCATCGCGGAGAATATCACTGTCGAAATCTGGCGCAAATTCATCCTCAACTGCGCCTATAACGTCCTGACAGCATACTACCGGACCTCTATCGGCGGTGCCCTCTCCCAGCCCCATGGCAAGGAAGAATTCCGGGCCCTCCTGCAGGAAGCCTATGACGTCGGCAAAGCGGCTGGTGTCCCCCTGCCCGACGACGTCGTAGATGACCAGTACGACCGCATTTTAGGCAGCGATGACATGGACGCCACGAGCTCCCTCGAACGGGACATCGCCGCCGGCCATCAGAGCGAACTGGACACCTTCAGCGGAGCCCTCATCCGCCTGGCCCACCAGTACGGCGTGCCTGTGCCCATGTCGGAGAAATGTTACCGGGCGTTGGTGTAAAGGCGCCCATACGGGCGCCGCAGGCCGCAGTTCGCAATCCGCAGGCCGCTGTGTAAAGCCCCGTTAAGTGGTTCGTGGCTCGTGGCTCGTGGCTCGTGGTTAGTGGTTAGGGGTTAGGGACTAGGGGCTAGGGGTTCGTAGCTCGTGGCTCGTGGCTCGTGGCTCGTGGTTAGGGGCTAGGGGTTAGGGGCTAGGGGTTAGGGGTTAGGGGTTAGCAGTTAGCGGCTAGGGGTTAGCAGTCAGCTGTTAGCGGAAAGTTTTAAATTTTGGGCTATTCACTACTAACTACAAACACGAAAAAGAGAGGCTGTCGCATCGGCGACAGCCTCTCTTTGTAAGCGGTTTTATCTCATACTGTTTTATACTATTTCTATACGTGTTTCAAAAGGAGGAGAGTTCTGTTAGGAAACTCTTTGATTATCTGAGGATGGCGCCAGAGATAACCATCTGCTGTACCTGGTTGGTGCCTTCGTAGATCTGAGTGATCTTAGCATCGCGCATGTAGCGTTCAACCGGATATTCACGAGTGAAGCCATAGCCGCCGAATACCTGGACAGCATCGGTAGTGACCTGCATAGCGATATCAGAAGCATATTTCTTAGCGATAGCTGCGTCGACGGAGTAGGATTTAACGTCGGGCTGAGCCATTTTCCAAGCTGCTTTGTAGACAGCGAGGCGAGCCGTTTCAATCTTGAGTTTCATGTCTGCGAGCATGAAGCCGATAGCCTGGAATTTAGCAATCGGTTTGCCGAACTGCGTACGTTCTTTAGCATACTGAACAGCTGCATTGTAAGCGCCTTCAGCAATGCCGAGAGCCTGTGCGCCGACGCCAACACGGCCGCCGTCGAGGGTCATCATAGCGATCTTGAAGCCTTCGCCTTCTTTGCCGAGGAGGTTTTCAGCCGGAACTTTTACGTTCTGGAATACGAGTTCACGCTGTACGGAAGCGCGGATACCCATTTTAACTTCTTTTTTACCATAGGTGAAGCCTTCCATGCCTTTTTCGAGGATGAAAGCGCTCATGCCTTTAGCGCCTTTGGATTTGTCCGTGGAAGCGAATACGACAGTAACGTCAGCTTCGCCGCCGTTGGTGTTGAAGACTTTGGAGCCGTTCAGGGTGTAGCTGCCATCTTCGTTTTTCGTAGCGACGGTGGAGCCGTTCAAAGCATCGGTACCAGCGTTCGGTTCCGTAAGGCCAAATGCGCCGAGTTTTTTGCCTTCTGCGAGGGGTTTGAGGAATTTAGCTTTCTGTTCAGCTGTGCCAAATTTCCAGATCGGCCAGGAGCAGAGCATGGTGTGTACTTCAAAGCTGAGTGCGATGGACGGGTCAACTTTAGCAACTTCTTCGCAAGCAACTGCGAGGCTGAGGAAGTCAGCACCTACGCCGCCGTTTTCTTCTTCCCAGGGGATACCGAGAAGACCGAGAGTACCCATTTCATCGAGGATAGCGCGGTCGAATTCTTCTTTTTCGTCGCGATCTTTGACAGTGGGAGCTAATTTTTTTTCTGCGAAATCTTTTGCGAGATTTGCAATATCTTGCTGTAATTCAGAAAGTTTGAATTCCATGATTGAGTTTCCTCCTAAAAGATTGTATATATGGTTTTTATTTAAAAACGGCAGAGCCGTCTTTAAAGCGTCATTGACAGCCCGCAGCCCGCACGATTGCGGGCCGCAAGCTGCAAATCAATTTGCCCGGGAACAGGCAATATATCATGTAGCAGGCACCTTTCGGAGTCCCGCCCAGATGTCTTATAGATGAGGTGTTTCTTAGAGGATTTCCGAGAAAGCCTGGATACGGGTGCGGAGCTGTTCGAGCGACGGCGATTCGATGTCGAGGTCGAGGACGGTGTAGCGGACACCGGCAGCTTCGAATTCCGGTTTGTAAATCGGATAGTCGAATTCTTCCGGATCGCAGAAGCGCATCATGCAGATGACGACAGCGTCAGCATTGTATTTCTTGGTCATGTCGATGAGCATCTGGCCACGCGGTTTGTCTTCGTTCAAAGCGAGCGGGCAGCCATCGAAGTCCTGCCACTGCTGAGCGAGCTGTTCGAGCGGATCGATGCCGGACGGTACGTCCGTACGGAACTGACGGGATTCCTGAGCGAGGTCGTCAGCGACGACAGCGATGTTGAATTCGCTGAAGATGTCGAGGAATTCATCCGGTTCTGCCATGATACCGGAGAGGATGACTTTTTTGCCATTCCACGGCTGTACCGGTTCTTTCTTGACAGCGTCGATGAGTTCGCGAACCAAAGCCGTGTGTTCTGCTTTGTCCATGAACCAGCGTGCTTTGATGACGTCATGACGTTTTACCGGAGTGAAGATCTGCGGGTACTGAGCGGCTACGTCGCAGAATTCACGCATAACCTTACGGTTTTCGTTGTATACTTTGATAGCTTCCTGGATAGCCAGGTCGGAGATTTTTACATTGAGGATGCGTTCCAATTCAGTGCGGACATGTTCGTATTCAGCTTTGAGGAAATCGACAGCCGGGCGGATCTTGCGGTTCTGCGGCTGTGTGAAGACGATGACCGGAGCTTTGCCGTGCCATTTCTGGCTCATGCAGCGGAGTGTATCGCAGGGAACGGAGAAGATGACAGCGTCGAGGCAGTCATACGTGCCGTTGAGCTGGAGTTCCATGTCAGCCTGCATCAAGGAACAAGCGAACGGAGGAAGATAAGTACGAGCTGCGGAAATCTGCGGGTTCTGGGAACCGAACATGCCTACCGGGAGGTAGCCTGCAGCGTATACGATTTCTTCCGGAGCGTAGTAAGGCATCATGCCTACGAGGCCTTTGCCCTGTTTTTTATAATTCAAAACCGTCTTCTGGGGATGGTTGGATACTTCCTGTAATTTGCTGATAAGTTCGTCGATCTGACTCATTAGTGGTTTCCTCCTTCATTGGCTTTTTTGTCTGCCATCATTTCTGCCAAAGCTTCTACGCGGGTATCGAACTGTGCTTCCGAGAAGTTACGAGCATCGGTCTGGTCGCCGTCGAAGATGACGTACGGTACGCCGAGGTTCTTCTGGACGCGCTGGCCGCCTTCGTTGTTGAGGAGGCTCATGTTCTTGCAGGAACGGTTCTGATGCATGATCAAGCCGTCGCATTTGCCATCGCGGACAACTTTTTCAAGAACGGCACCGCGCTGTTCGAGGCAGCAGTTGATGTATGTACGGGAATAAGCTTCTGCCATGGATTCGAGGTCGCCCGGTTCGTAGGAAACGTCCCACATGCCAGGATAAGCAGAACCCGTCATGAGAGCGCCCTGGCCTTTGAGTTCTTTGAAGGTGTGGCCGAGAGCGATCCAGACAGCGATACCTTCCCAGGTAACACGGGATTTTTCGTTGTCACCGAAAGCCCATTTCTTGTTAGCTACTTTTTCGTCCAATTCTTTGATGAACTTGTTGAAGGTGATTTCAGAGTAGTTCAGGGAACGAGCAGCAACGGCGAGGCCCATGTAGTTGAAGAGGTCGAAACCGTTGAGCGGCGACGGTTTGTACTGGAAGTACGTTGCGATTTTGTTCCAGGCAGCGATAGAGCGCTGAGTCTGTTTCTGTACTTCGAAGAATTTGTCATAGTCGAAGGGACGGCCACAGAGGTCTTCGAGCTGTTTGATAGCGTGTTTGAATTCGCCGACGATGTACTGTTTAGCGTGTTTCGTGACAGGGAATTCATGGTTGAACGGTACGTCGATGTTGATGAGAGGTACGTTCAATTCTTTAGCCAGGTTTTCATACCATTTGAGCAAGGTATTGCAGATGTTGTTGCAAGTGAGGACAACATCCGGAAGGGGAATCGGAGAAGCCGGGGAGTTTTTGAGAGCTTCCGGCGTTTCGCCTGTCAGAGCCTGCTGTTTGAGGAGTTCCATATAGCCCATGTTGACGCGGCAGTAGGAACAGATGTCCTGGTTATAACCTTTGTTTTCAGCAACTTCGAGCATGGCCGGAGCACCGTGACGGGCACCGATACCAGCTGCGTGAGTTTCCGGATAGACGATGGCGATGTCCATAGCCGTGCAGAATTCCGGAGGAGCGACAGAAGCGGACCAGCAAACGAGGCGGCCTTCTTTTTTCGCTTTACGTGCGTCTTCATCGACTTTCGGCAAGAAGTAACCAAGGGCTTCCTTGGAGCTCATGCTTTCAATATCTACTGTTTTTTCTTCACTCATGATTTGTTCTCTCCTTTGACTTATTTCTTGATTTTATCATAAGCAATCAAAGCAGCTCCGAGGGCACCCACCGCTTGGGGATGCAGAGCGACTCTGACAGGGATACCTAATTCTTTCGAAACGGCATCGACGACACCGGGATCGCGGGAGCCACCGCCGGTCATGGTCAGGTCTTCACCGACACCGACGCGGCGCACGAGGGCGCAGGCCTTGGCGGCGATGGACTGATGGACACCGGCTACGATGTCTTCTTTCGGGACATTCTTGGAAAGAAGGGAAATGACTTCCGATTCAGCAAAAACCGTGCAGGTACTGCTGACGGCAGCGGGATGCTTCGATTTGAAGTACCAGTCCCCCATTTCAGACATGGGGATTTCCAGTACCTTCGACATGACGTCGAGGAAACGGCCTGTACCAGCGGCGCATTTGTCGTTCATGGCAAACTGCATGACCAGGCCCTGGCCATTCAATTTGATGGACTTGACGTCCTGACCGCCGATATCGAGGATGGTCGTCGTACCGGGGCATTCAAAGAGGGCCCCTTTGGCATGGCACGTGATTTCACTGACTTCGCCTTTGGCGCAGTCGACATTGAAACGGCCATAGCCTGTGGCGATGATATTCGCCATGTCTTCAATTTTTAAGTTGGTGCCTTTGAAGACTTCGTCCAGGACGCGTTCCGGACCGGTCGAGCCGGTACCGATTTCAACGACGGCATGGGCGAGGATCTTCTTGCCATCTTCCAGGATGACGGCCTTGGAAGAGGAGGAACCAACGTCGATTCCGAGAGTATACACGGTTTTCACCTTTCTTTATAAAGAATCAACTGGTAAATGAATTATTTTTTCAAACCCATCGGGCCGTCCTGGAAGAGGCGGGCATCCATGAGTTTCGGATTATCGATGATCGGCTTGAAGTCCATATGAGCGAGGATATCTTTTTCAATATCGATGCCCGGTGCGACTTCGATGAGTTTCAAGCCGTCTTTGGTCAGTTCGAATACGCAGCGTTCCGTAATGTAGAGGACGTGTTTGCCGTTGCGGGCTGCATAGGAACCGTTGAAAGTAATCTGATCGACAGCTTTGATGAACTTCTTGGCTTTGCCTTCCTGGAGAATCTTGACTTTGCCATCTTCAACAGCGATTTTCAAGCCGCCAGCCGTGAAGGTGCCGCAGAAGTAAACATTCGGGGTCTGCTGGGAAATGTTCGGGAAACCGCCGCAGCCGGCAACGTTGGTACCGAACTTGCTGACGTTGATGTTGCCAGAAGCATCGCACTGAGCCAGGCCGAGGTAAGCGATGTCCAGACCGCCGCCATCGTAGAAGTCGAACTGATAGGTATGGTCGATGATGGCATCGGCATTACGGGACGAACCGAAGCGGGCACCGCCCTGCGGTACGCCACCAATAGCGCCGCCTTCGACGGTCAGGGTAATCGTATCAGCGATACCTTCTTCACCGGCAACGGAAGCAACGTATTCCGGAGCACCGACGCCGAGGTTGACGACAGCGTTTTCAGTCAATTCCAAAGCGCCGCGGCGGCCGATGATTTTCTTGGCGCTCATGGGGAGAGCTGCGTCGGCAGCGCCTTCGGGAGCACGATGTTCGCCGCTGAGGGACGGATCGTATTCGCAGTCATAAGTCTGCTGATGGTCTTCCGGAGCAGCTACGACGACATAGTCGACATAGATGCCAGGGATTTTGACCATGCGCGGGTCGAGGCTGCCGTGAGCGACGACGTCTTTGACCTGGACGATGACCTTACCGCCACAGTTGTGAACGGCCTGGGCTACGGAAGTGCTTTCGAAAGGCCCGATTTCTTCGTCCATGGTGATGTTGCCCGATTCATCGGCATAGGTGCCGCGGAGGAAAGCTACGTTGACCGGGAAGGTCGGGTAGAAAAGCTGTTCATGACCATCGACTTCGATTAATTTAACGAGGTCTTCTTTGGTTACGTCATTGAGCTTGCCGCCGAGCTGACGGGGATCGAGGAAGGTTTCCAGACCGATGTCGGTGAAGACGCCGAGTTTGTGACCTGCCAATGCGCGGAACCAATGAACTAACGTGCCCTGCGAGAAGTTGTACGCTTCGATTTTGTTTTCAACAGCCAGTTTGCCGATAGCCGGTACTGTCTGCCAATGACCGATGATGGCGCGTTTCAAAAGACCCGTATGTGCCAGATGTTCTGCAGCACGGCCATCACGTTTGCCCTGGGAACCAGCATAGATGTAAGTCAGGTTCTGCGGAGTGTTCGTATCCAAGAACCGTTTTTCCAAGGCTTTGGTCAGTGCTTCCGGATGGGCGCTGCTGACAAAACCGATAGACGTAATCGTGTCGTTGTCTTTTACGAGCTGAGCTGCTTGTTCAGCTGTAATGATTTCTACTTTTCTCATTACCGTAACTTCCTCCTGCTATGTGGAATGTACCGACGCTGTCGTCGCTACTGTCGTATACCTTTGTGAAAATTTTCCAAAGGTGAATTACTGACTAGAATAATATCATGGAAAATTAATAACGTCAATGAATAAATCGGGACAAATTAGTCACAAGGAATAGAAAATCTACAAATCTATTCCACTTTAGAATTATAAATTATGATATTTATAATTATTTACTGAACTATAATTTTTCAGTGAGTCAAGCCGATAAAACTGCTTATATACTGATATAACAGAGATATTTTAAGCATGTATCTCTTTAATTAAAATGATATTATTTATCATAAAGTTGGAAAGCCCTGTAAAACAGTCATGACCAAAAGGTACTGTTAAAAATCAAGCATGACAATTCGTTATAGTATGTGAAAATTCGTACTTATTCTTTCGTTTTAGAATAGTTCGTAATAGGAAGTTTAGGGGCTAGGGGTTAGGGGTTCGTGGCTAGGGGCTCGTGGTTCGTGGTTCGCCTGAATCATCTAAAAAAGCTGCCGCACGAAGCCCAGATGGCTTAATGCGGCAGCTTTTTTGCGCTGTAGGGGTCGCCACGTGGGCGACCCGTTGGATATTTGGTGGCGCTCTCCCCAAAATGAATAATCACTCATATTCTAAGACAGGCCCATTATGATTGTATGGAACATAATAGATTGGAGTATATTGAACGTTTTCACGCATATTATTTGTCATGTATAACGTCTACATCACATTTCAGGCGGGCTTGCCACGTGCAAGCCCCTACAGCAAAAGGGACTGTCACACGTGCGACAGTCCCTTTTTCCCCTACCCTACCAGGACCTGTCCGAAGTAGACGATGGCCCCTAAGAGGATGATATATGGTACGTAAACTTTCATGATTGCCTGGAGGATTTCGTTATCCTTGCCGGTCAGGGAAATGGCCCCGACGGCGATGGCGATACTCTGAGGCGAAATCATCTTGCCTGCACAGGTACCGGCCGAGTTGGCAGCGGCCAGCCAGGCTTTATTGGCATGGATAGCGGCAGCGGCATCGGTCTGGAGGTTGCCGAACAGGACGTTACTCGATGTGCCCGAACCGGTGATGAACGTGCCGACAGAACCGATGAGCGGTGCAATGGCCGGATACATCATGCCCGTAGCTTCGACGGCCGTGCGGGCGATATCCGATGTCATGCCGCTGTAGCCCATGACTTTAGCCGTAGCGATGACGGCGATGATGGTGATAATCGTATTGCGGAGACCTTTGATGGTATTCAGCAAGACGAAGAACATTTCACTGAAACGGGCCGACTGGGCCTTGCCGCTGATGAAGGCGGCCAACAAGATGAGGATGCCCGGTGTATTGACCCAGACAAAAGTATAAGGTACGCCTCCCTGCCCCGTATAGATGAGGACCGACGATTTAATGGCCATGAGCGGTGCATGGATGAAGGGAACGAGTTTCGATGTCAGCAGCAAGAATACGAAGATCAAGATGAACGGCAGGCAAGCCAGCAGGCCGCCGCGGATCGGTACGTGAGCCGGATTGATATCCATGGCATATTCCGGATCATCGACGGGCCGGAAATGGGAATACAAGACGATAAGGGCCATGATGACGATAGATGCGCCCATGACAGCCAGTTCCGGACCGACAAAGGCCGATACGATGAGTTCAGGCACTGCCAGGCCTAACGCCGAGAGCAGGGTAATCATGAAGACGCCTTTAAGGGCTTTCAGCGAGCCGCCGACGATGGCGACGATGATGAACGGGCAAAGGATGTTGAGCGGCAGGAGCTGCAAGCTGATATACGTCGACAACTGTACCGGATCGATACCCGTCAAGTTAGCCAGCGTACTGGCCGGGATGCCGATGGAGCCATATGTCGTCGGAACGGAGTTAGCGACCAGGCAAACCAGGATAGCCTTGATGGGATCGAAGCCCAGGGCAACCAGCATCGATGCCGGGATAGCGATAGCCGTACCGAAGCCGGCCATACCTTCCATGAAGGCGCCGAAGCCCCAGCCGATGAGCAGGGCCAGGACGCGGCGGTCCTTGCTGACCGTCGTCAGCATGTGCTTGACGATATCCATGCTCTTGGTATACAAGGTCAGATTATACGTAAAGATAGCGGCGATGATGACCAATAAGATAGGCCAGCATGCCAAGGCCACGCCTTCCAGGGCTGCCGTAGCGGCATCCATGCCCGGCATGTGATACCAGGCCAGGGCGACGGCAAAAGAAATGATCAAGGCAATAGGACACGCCTTGAAGCTCTGCATCTTCAGGAAGCCCAAAGAAACGATGAGCCATAAAATAGGTGACAACGCCAATAAAAATACCATAATACAAATACCCTCTTTCTTTGTTCTTTTTTGAACTTATTATATGCTCAAAGACTATTAATGATTAAATAATTAATTCCAGAACAATATGATAATATTATATAATAGAAAAAGAGCATAAATCAACAGCTTAATAATGCTATTAAAGTATAGATAAAGTCTTAGTTAGACGAAAAACGCAAGATTATATCCCGATTTTGGCGAGGATTCTTATTTCCGGTCCTTATTCTTTTTTTCACATACTACGGATATGGTATAAAAAAAACAGCTATTTCCTGAGAAATAGCTGAAAATACGTTCATAGAGTAACGTTTTATTGTTCATTTTTCTGTATATAAATTACGCGCTGCGGATAAGGTATATCAATACCGTTGGCATCGAACGTATCCTTCACTTTCGACATGGTGTCGTAATAGACGGGATAATAATTTTCTTTGGCGACCTTGGGAAAGGCGGCGATGCGTACGGAGCTTTCGGCAAATTCGCGTATCCCGATTTCCATCGTATCGGCATTGAGGACCCGCTTATCCTCCTGAAAGATCTGCTTCAGCAGGGCGATGGCTTTGTGATGGTCATTCTGATAGCCGATGTCGAAGAAAAAAGTGATGTACCGTTCCTGCTGGTAAGAACTGTTCGTCACCTGAGACGAAGTGATGCTGGAATTCGGAATGAAGATCGTCTTGTTGTCTTTCGTCGTAATCGCCGTATTCATCATCTGAATCCCTTTGACGCTGCCTTCCACGCCGCCGACAGCAATCCAGTCTCCCGCTTTAAAAGGCTTGAAGATCAGGATCAACAGGCCAGACGCGAAATTCGACAGATTGCTCTGCAAGGCCAGGCCGACAGCCAGACCGAAAGCGCCAAAAGCGGCCAAGAAGGAATTCGTCGGAATCCCTGCCTTATTCAGGGCCGACAACAGGACCAGGGCCATGATGGCATAATAAATCAGCTGGCTGACAAAGGTGATGACCGTATGATCGTAATTGGCGTGAGTCATCATGCGGACAGCCAGATTTTTGAAGGCCCGGGCCACATAGCGGCCGACAATGAAGATGACGATGGCATAGAGGACATCGGGACCGTGATTGAGCAGGAAATCCTTCAAGTGGTCCAGCGTCGTGACGCTCTGCGTGACCTGGTTCTGGACATCGGCCTGGACGGCATTAGCCGCCTGCTGCGCCGTATCAGCCGTATTTTCAGCAATATTCATGTTCGTACCCTCCTCTTGTGTGTAGTTCTATTATACCCGGGATTGGGGATAGTGGCTAGGGATAAGGCTAAGCGGTTAGGGGTTAGCGGTTAGGGGTTAGGGGTTCGGGGTTCGTGGCTCGTGGTTCGTGGCTAGTAGGGCTCTCCTGCTAGGAGAGCTGTCAGCGCAGCTGACTGAGAGGTTAACCTCTCCGGCCCTTCGGGCCACCTCTCCTATGAGGAGAGGCTTCTGACGGGTACCTTACGTTACAGTTACCATCATTCTCTCATTATACTAGAAGCGGGCTCGCCACGTGCAAGCCCCTACAATTGCGCAGACAGGCGATAAATAATTCACAATCTGTGACCTCGCGCATCAATACATACAAAAAAAGAGGCTGTCGCATTAAGACAGCCTCTTTTTACGTTGATCGTAGGTCGTTCATCGTTTGTCGTATGGGATTAAAAATATCAATCCATCGCGATGAACGATGAACTACGAACGAAAAACTTTTAAGTTGAAGGGGCCTCGCATGATGGCAAAAACCTTCGTGCGACAAGCCCTTTTAAGTTGTTAGTGGTTAGCAGTTAGTTGTTAGCGGATGGTTAAAAATTTAAATCCCATTTCTACAGACTACCAACTCCATGCTGCAAACTATAAAGAGAAAGGGGCCTCGCATGATGGCAGAAGCCTTCGTGCGACAGCCCCTTTGCGAACAGCGGACTGCGAACAGCCAACTGCGTTTATTATTTTTTAGCCTTCGATTTCGGATACGACACCGGCACCTACGGTACGGCCGCCTTCACGGATAGCGAAGCGCAGGCCAGCTTCGATAGCAATCGGTGTGATCAGTTCGACTTCCATCTTGACGTTATCGCCAGGCATGCACATTTCAGTGCCTTCCGGCAGCGTGATGACGCCAGTTACGTCGGTCGTACGGAAGTAGAACTGCGGACGATAGCCGTTGAAGAACGGCGTATGACGGCCGCCTTCATCTTTGGTCAGGACATAGACCTGAGCCTTGAATTTCGTGTGCGGATGAATCGTGCCCGGTTTAGCCAGGACCTGGCCGCGTTCGACGTCTTTACGGTCGATGCCACGGAGCAAGGCACCGATGTTATCGCCTGCTTCTGCGAGGTCGAGGATCTTACGGAACATTTCAACGCCCGTAACGACAGTATCTTTCGGTTTATCAGCGAGGCCGACGATTTCGACAGCGTCGCCAACTTTGATCGTACCACGTTCGACACGGCCCGTAGCAACGGTACCACGGCCAGTGATGGTGAATACGTCTTCGACAGGCATCAGGAACGGCTGGTCCGTCGGACGCTGCGGAGTCGGGATATAGTTGTCGACGGCATCCATCAAATCGAGGATAGATTTTTCAGCTTCCGGATCGCCTTCGAGGGCTTTCAAAGCAGAACCTACGATGATAGGTACTTCATCGCCAGGATAATCATATTCAGTCAGGAGGTCACGGACTTCCATTTCAACGAGTTCAATCAGTTCCGGATCGTCGACCTGGTCAGCTTTGTTGAGGTATACGACGATAGCCGGTACACCGACCTGGCGGGCCAGGAGGATGTGTTCACGAGTCTGCGGCATCGGGCCGTCAGCTGCGGATACAACGAGGATAGCACCATCCATCTGAGCTGCACCAGTGATCATGTTCTTGACATAGTCAGCATGCCCCGGGCAGTCAACATGTGCATAGTGGCGTTTTTCCGTTTCGTATTCGACGTGCGCCGTGTTGATCGTAATACCACGTTCACGTTCTTCCGGAGCCTTGTCAATATCGGAGTAATCTTCGAACTTGGCAAAGCCCTTCTTTGCTAATACTTTCGTAATAGCAGCTGTTAATGTCGTTTTGCCATGGTCGACGTGACCAATCGTACCGATATTAACATGCGGTTTTGTTCTTTCATAATGTTCTTTTGCCATTGTAATCATTTCCTCCTTTAGGAAAAAAAACAGCTACCCACTTGTATTCTATCACACATCCATACTCTTTGCTTAAAAAAAAGGAAAATTAAACAAAAAATATTTTTGCATATAGAAATAACCTCGTATGCACGAGGTTATTAGTGTGGTGGCGGCTCGGAGATTCGAACTCTGGACACTGCGGGTATGAACCGCATGCTCTAGCCAACTGAGCTAAGCCGCCATGTGTGGAGCTATTGACCGGGATTGAACCGGTGACCTTATCCTTACCAAGGATACGCTCTACCGACTGAGCTACAACAGCTTATGAACTGGTCAAAGCCAATTATGAAGTTGTTTTTTTACCTGACAGTAAAAAAATTTGGTAGCGGGGGCAGGACTTGAACCTACGACCTTCGGGTTATGAGCCCGACGAGCTACCAACTGCTCCACCCCGCGATAATTGGTGGTGGGGGAAGGATTCGAACCTTCGAAGGCAAACGCCGGCAGATTTACAGTCTGCTCCCTTTAGCCACTCGGGAACCCCACCATTTACTGGAGCCAACGATAGGACTTGAACCTACAACCTACTGATTACAAGTCAGTTGCTCTACCAATTGAGCTACGTTGGCTTACTGTTCCGTGGAACGTAGTCTATTATATCAAAGGACTGACGTTCTGTCAAGAACTTTTTTATCAGCTTTTCTTATTTCTTCTGACGAGGCAAAACCCCGTTTCAAAAGTCTCTGTCAGAACCGCTGACTTAATTAGTATACTATACCCCACGGAATAATGCAAGTACCTTTTTCACTTTTTTTAAATAAATTCGTACCTATCCTTCATGCTGCGTGTCCAGGTTGAGGAATAACGTGAACTCGTTCTTGAAATAGAGCTTGACCGAGCCGACAGGACCATTGCGGTGCTTGGCCAGGATGACTTCCGTAATGTGCTGGTTCTCCGTTTCCTTATCGTAGTAATCTTCACGATACAAGAAGGATACGATATCCGCATCCTGTTCCAGGGCCCCCGATTCACGGAGGTCGCTGAGCATAGGCCGTTTATCCTGCCGGCTTTCGACACTTCGGCTGAGCTGGGACAAGGCGATGAGCGGTACTTTCAGTTCCCGCGCCAGGGCCTTGAGGGACCGGGAAATCTCGGAGATTTCCTGCTGACGGCTTTCGGCATTGCGGCCCTGCATGAGCTGCAGGTAGTCGACGATGATCAGGTCCAGACCGTGTTCCGACTTGAGGCGCCGCGCTTTCGAACGCATTTCGGCGACGGATATGCCCGGCGTATCGTCGATGTAAATAGGCGATTCATAGAGCTTATCGCAGGCATCGGTCAGGCGCGTCCATTCTTCATCGCTGTTGAGCTGGCCTGTGCGCAGTTTCTGCGAATCGATATGGGCGATCTGGCAGAGCAGGCGCTGGACGAGCTGTTCCTGAGACATTTCCAGGGAAAAGAAGGCTACCGTCTTATGCTGGCGAACGCCGACGTTCTGGGCGATGTTCAAGGTAAACGCCGTCTTGCCCATACTCGGACGGGCAGCGACCAGGATCAGGTCTGACGGCTGCAAACCCGACGTCATGCGGTCCAGGTCACGGAACCCCGTCGGCAGGCCGGTCAGGCCCGCTTTATTTTCATAGAGCTTGGTGATCTTGTCGAGGGTCACTTCGACGACGGCGCCGACGGACGCGAAATCGCCGCGGTTCTTCGTATCCGACAGCTGGAGGATGCGCCGTTCGGCATCGTCCAGGAGTTCTTCCGTTTCCTTTTGACCATCATAGGCTTCCGTCGTCAGTTCGGTACATGTCGAAATGAGATTGCGCGACAAGGCTTTCTCAGCCACGATATTGGCGTAATATTCGATATTGGCCGCTGACCCCACCAGATTCGGCAGGCTCAGGACATATTCGATACCGCCTACATCATCGAGCTTCTTCATGCGTTTCAATTCTTCCGGCAAGGTGATGACGTCGATTTCTTTATTTTCCCGATGGAGGTGTTCCATGGCCTCGAAGATGATGCGATGGACGTCGCGGTAAAAATCGCGGGGCTGGAGCTTTTCCATGGCGACGATGACGGCATCATGGGATAAGAGCATCGCCCCCAGGACGGCCTGTTCGGCCTCTACATTCTGCGGTGGAATCCGCTGTTCCATATTATGCTTCCCCCTGTCCGACTAACATCAGTTTCAGCACGTCGTCGATGGTGACGGCATAGTGGATATCCAGGCCTAAATGGCGTTCTGGGATATCATGGGCATTTTCCTTAGGGATGATGATGCCTTTCATGCCGGCCTGACGGGCGCCATAAGCCTTTTCAAAGACACCGCCGACGGGCTTGACCTGGCCCTGGATGGAAATTTCCCCGGTCAGGGCCATATCCTGGCGGACCGGCGTCCCTGTGACGGCCGAGATGAGGGCCGTCGTAATGGCACAGCCTGCCGATGGGCCATCGATATTGCCGCCGCCGACGAAGTTGATGTTGACGTCGTAATCGGACAGTTCCTTGCCCGTCATGCGGCGGACGACAGCGGCCGCATTGAACATGGAGTCCTTGGCCATGGAGCCGGCCGTGTCGTTGAAACGGTAATAGCCCTTGCCCGGCGCCCGTGCCGGGAAGGCGACCGCTTCGATTTCAATGGCTGAGCCGAGATAACCGGCGACGCCGAGGCCAAAGACCTTGCCGATGACAGGCGTGTCGCTGGCCTTTTCCGTCACATAAGGCACGAGACGGCTGATCTGGGCGACGCGGCGGACGTGGTCACAGGTGATGCGCACGTGGTCCTTGGAGCCTGATCTAAAGACAGCCAGGCCATACGTGTCGGCCAGGATGTTGACGGCCTTACGGCCTTCGATAGTGAATTCACTGATGAGTTTCGCTACGCCGTCTTCCAGTTCCGCTCCCAACTGGGCAGCGGCATTGATGACAATCTGTTCGATATCCGCCGGGATGAGGGGTTCAAAGAAGACTTCGGCACAGCGCGACCGGATGGCCGGGTTGATTTCCGACGGGTCCCGCGTCGTCGCCCCGATGAGGATGAAATCAGCCGGAGCGCCTTCGGCAAAGAGTTTCTTGATATACTGCGGCACGTTCGGATCGTCTTCATCATAATAAGCCGATTCAAAACGGACCCGCTTGTCTTCCATGACTTTCAGCAGCTTGTTGAGCAGCATCGGGTCCATTTCGCCGATTTCGTCGATAAAGAGGATGCCGCCGTGGGCTTCCGTGACCAGGCCCGGCTTCGGTTCCGGAATCCCCGTATCGGCCAGGTCGCGGCGGGCGCCCTGGTAAATCGGGTCGTGGACCGAGCCGATGAGGGGATTGGTCATATCCCGTGAATCCCAGCGCAGCGTCGTCCCGTCCGTTTCGACGAAAGGCGCATCGGCCCCAAAAGGCGTAAAAGGCAGTTTCTTGGCTTCGTCGAGGACGATACGGGCAGCCGTCGTCTTGCCGACGCCAGGTGGTCCGTAAAGGAGCAGGTGCTGCGGATAGACAGACGATAACTTGCTCTGCATGGCTTCTACAGCCCGTTCCTGTCCAACGATGGCGCTGAGCTGTTTGGGACGGACCCGTTCCATGACCGATTCGGTAAGATGGACTTTTTCCAGGTCATCCAGTTCCTTGAGCTTGCGCTTAGTCTGCGGCGTTTCGACGTCGTGCAGTTCCTCTTTGATGAGTTCCATCTTGATTTCCCGCACGTATTCCTGTTGTTTTTCATCCATGCGCTGGCTGATTTTCTTTTCCAGCCGTTCTTCCACGGCCTGACGAGCCAGCATCTCGGCCAGGACCATTTCCAGTTCGTTGAGGACGTTGATGACTTCATCGTCATCAGGTACTTTATCGTACGAGACGTCTTCATAGATGAGGCGCTGCAGGCCGACCAGGCGCTGGCGCGGGTCTTCGGAATGGATGTACGACAAGGCAGAATACTTGCTGGCCCGGAGGACCATCTTTTCAGACCCTATAAGACCAGTAAAAGCGCCATAAAGCACGTTAACCTGACGGCGGAGTTCTTCCTCCGCCGTCGGTTCGAGGTACTTATGGCGCTGTAATAATTTGTCCAATAATTCTTTCATTGTATCCCCTTATGGCTTATGATCAGCCTTCTACAACGTGTATTTTGATGACACTGGTAACCGTCGGATGGACGCGGATGGTGACATCGTAATCGCCGAGCGATTTAATCGGATCCTTGATTTCTACTTTCTTCTTATCCAGGTCGATATCGTACTGGGCTTTGGCAGCTTCGCTGATGGTCTTGCCGGTAATGGCGCCGAAGACTTTGCCGCCTTCGCCGACTTTGACGGGAATGGTCAGTTCGACTTTCTTCAGCTGGCTGGCCAGGATGACGGCTTCATCCGAAGCGACCTGGGCTTTATGTTTGGCAGCGGCTTTTTTCTGTTTGGCATCGTTGAGGTTTTCCGACGTGCCAGGAGCTGCCAATTTACGGGGCAGGAGGAAGTTGCGGCCATAGCCTTCCGATACTTCGATGATGTCCCCTTTCTTACCGAGTTTCTTTACATCCTGTAATAAGATTACTTTCATTTTTCATCAATCTCCTTGTCTTTATCTATGATTTCATGGAGGGCTGCCATGACGTCCCCCTGGGCTTCGACCAGGGTCCGGCCACGGAGCTGGACGCCGGCAACGGTACGATGACCGCCGCCGCCGAGGGCTTCCATGACTAATTGTACATTGATTTCGCCTTTCGAGCGGGCACTGACACCGATGCAGTCATCGGCCAGATAATAGAAGGTGAAGCTGGCTTCGACGTTGTCGATATTGATCAGCATATCCGCTACCTGGGCGGCGATGATGGTGGCATTGCGCTGTCCCTTGGGGCAGCTGGCCGTGGCGATGCCGTCGCTGATCTGGGCACCGGACAAAATCAGGGCCCGGTCCTTGACGGTATCGAAGTCAAAGCTGAAGAGCTCGCGGACGATATCCGGGTCAGCTCCGCAGCGGCGCAGATACGACGCGGCGTCGAAAGTGCGTACGCCGGTCTGGACGGCGAAGTTCTTGGTGTCGACGATGATGCCGGCATAGAGGGCCGTCGCTTCGATCTTCGTCAATTCTACATCTTCCTGGAAATATTGCAAGAGTTCCGTCACCAATTCGCTCGTCGAAGAACTCGACGTTTCCGTATAGGTCAGCAGGGGCTTCTTGATGAAGTCCGAACTGCGGCGGTGGTGGTCGATGACGACGCGCCGGTCCGTCTCGTCCAGCAAAGCCGGGGCTACGGTCATATCCGGGCGGTGCGTATCGACGATGAACAGCAGGGTCTGGCTGTTGCAGATATTCTCAGCCGTTTCCGCCGAAATGAGCAGATCCTTGAAATCAGGATTATCCATGATCTGATCTTCCAAGCGCCGGATGGCATCGGTCTGGTTGCTGACGACGACGTGGACCGGTTTGCCTGCCAGGCGGGCCATATGAGCTACGCCGACGGCCGCACCGATGCTGTCGTAGTCTTCCCGTTCATGGCCCATGACCAGGACCATATCGCAGGTGTCGATGAGTTCATGGATGGCCTGGGCGACGACGCGGGCCCGGACGCGGGTGTTCTTTTCGACGCAGCGCGTCTTGCCGCCGTAAAAGTGAGGCGACCCGTCTTCTTCGTAGACGACGACCTGGTCGCCACCGCGGCCCAGGGCCAGGTCGAGGCCGGCCCGCGCTTTATCGGCCAGTTCATTGAAATCCGCCTTGCCCGCTGCGATGACGTCGCTCGGGAAGAGGGCTATGCCCATACTGAGCGTCACCGGGATGCGGTTGACCGTATGGATGGCCCGTACTTTTTCCAGGAACGAAAAGTTATCTTCTTTATAATATTCCAGCGTATCCCGGCTCATGCAGGCAATGTACTTCTCATTGCCATAAGCCCGGATGAAGCAGTTCTGGCCCGATAATTCGCCGATGAGGCAGTTGTTGACATTCGTCACCAGCGTAGCCCGCTGGACAGCCGTCATCCCCTTGGCCACTTCCTCGAGGTTATCGATTTCGATATCGCAGAAGACGGGGACAGCGGCCAGGGAATTCAGCTTCTGCCGTTCCGTATCGGTAATATCTTCAAAATAGAGGATGAGGTAATTGTCATCGTCAGCAGCTTCGGTCTGCAAATACTTGTAGACGACGCGGTAATAGCGTTCGCCGATGTGTTCAAAGAAATACCCCGATTTCCCCCAGAACTTATCGACTTTCAAGTTCGGCATGATGTGGTCCAGCTGCTGGTCGTTGTCGATGTCACCAACCCAGTCGCGGAAAACGCTGTTGGCCCAGCACAAGTTGGACTGCATGTCGATGATGGCAATGCCGATAGGCAGATTCTGCACGGCATACGTCGAAGCCTGGTCGACGCTCTTCGAGATGGCGTCGAAGAACTGGCTGATTTCCCGGTTGCGTTCGTTATGGTTCTTGCGGGTCAGGACATAAGCCCCGCCGATGAGGATCAGGGCCAGCAAGGCAATGACCCAATTATATACGGCAATGATGATAAGCAGCAAGACCGTAATCAGGAAGAAGGGTTCTTCCGACCGCCTTGACAGCAATGTTTTAAACATGGTTCCGCCCCCTGCGTACTAAAGCGTACGACCTTTTTTTCTATAATTCGTAAGCATGTCGAAGATGCCGGCTAAAAAGGCAGCATACGAAAAAACAGGCATGACAAAAAATGAGATGAGGATCAGGGCCTGAAGGCCATTCCCTAAACGGAAACGGCGGCTGAGGAGATAAAAGACGAAGGCAATCCCCTGGATGCAGATGAAGAAGAAGGCAATCTGATTGAGATTCATGCCGATGATATTGAGCCAGGTAATATCCCGTGTCACTCCCCAGTATTTCATGACCAATGCCAATATATATAAGTATATCATACTACGGGGTATTTCCCAATAACGGATAGGTAAAAAAGCCTTGAGCGAGAAGCCCAGACGGCGCAGGATGACCTGGGAAATCTTGATGTTCGCGTAGGCGATGATGGCTGTCCCCAGACAGAGGAACATGGGCAGCAGCGACGGCAGCATGTCCCGGACCTGATTGAGCTGGGCCCGCGTTTCCGCCAATTTGACGTCGGACATGCCCTGCTTCTGGTACTCGGCCATCATGCTGTCCATGAACTGCGTAAAGAAGTCATTCATCTGCGTGAAGACGTTGACATCGAGGACGACATAGGACAAGAGGGCGATGACGACGAAGACGGCGACCAGAGCCGCCGTAACCGTTCCCAAGAGCCGCACAGCCGACCACTCATAGCGGAAGCCAGCCCCCAGGGCCAGGCCGACGGCACCAAAACTCAAGAGCTGGACCAGCGCCGTCACCGGATCGATGAACAACCCCATGAGGAATCCGACGGTCACGCCCAGCAGCAAGGCCTGGCGCAGGCCGTATTTCATGAAGATGATGACCATAGGAATGGGCATGATGAAATAACCAATAAAAGAAAAAATCGGCACGTATGTACTGAGAAGCGCAAATACCAGCATAATGGCGGCAAAACAGCCGGCCGTCGTCAGCGGCGTGACACGCCTCTGCTCCATAACAGTTCCCCCTTTCGTCGGGACTGAGAAACAGCGGAGGCACGAGATGCCTCCGCTGTCACAGTAAAGAATATCAAATTATACTTCCATGATGATCGGCAGGATCATCGGACGGCGCCGTGTCTTTTCATAGAGATAGCGGCTCAGCGTATCGCGGACCTGGGACTTGATGACAGCCCATTCACGGATATTGCCGGCTTCGCAGCGTTCGAGTACGGCGGCGACGCGGTCATGAGCTTCGCGGATCAACTCTTCCGAATCGCGGACATAGACGAAGCCGCGGGAAACGATATCCGGGCCGGCCAGGGGATGGCTCGTCCCTTTGGCCAGGGTCATGACGACGATGACGACCCCTTCCATGGCCAGCTGCTGGCGATCGCGGATGACGATGTTGCCGACATCGCCGACGCCGAGACCGTCGACGAAGACGCGGCCTGCATTGACATGGCCTGTCTTATGGCCGGAACGGTTCGAGAATTCAAAAATCTGACCGTTGTCGCCGATGAGGACGTGGTCCTTGGCAACGCCCATCATGACGGCCAGGTCACCATGGGTCTTGAGCATGCGGTATTCGCCGTGGACGGGGATGAAATACTTCGGCTTGATCAGTTCCAGCATGAGCTTCAGTTCTTCCTGGCTGGCATGGCCGGATACGTGGATCTTCTTATCCCGGCCGGCAATGACGTTGGCGCCGAGGCGCATGAGGTTGTCGATGGTGCGGCCGACACCGGTTTCATTGCCAGGGATAGGCGTAGCCGAAATGATGACCGTATCACCCGGCATGATGCTGACGCTGCGATGGTTGTTGGAAGCCATGCGCGACAGGCCGGCCATGGGTTCGCCCTGGCTGCCCGTCGTCAGGATGAGGATCTGGTCATCGGGATAACGGTTCAATTCATCCGGTTCGATGAGGACGCCTTCGGGAACGTCGAGATAGCCCAGTTCAATGGCAATCTGGACGTTGTTGACCATGCTGCGTCCGAGGACGGTGACTTTGCGTTTGAACTGCACTGCCGTATTGATAGCCTGTTGGATACGGGAAATATTCGAGGCGAATGTCGCCAAAATAATACGGCCTTTTGCAGCGCGGAAAGCTTTGCGGAAAGCATGGCCGACGGTCGTTTCCGATTCGGTGTAGCCCGGCCGTTCCGCATTGGTGCTGTCCGACATGAGCAACAGGACGCCGCGGCGGCCTAATTCAGCAAATTTATGGATGTCCATCTGCCGGCCATCGACCGGAGTCAGGTCCATCTTGAAGTCGCCTGTATGGACGATGGTACCTACGGGAGTCCGGAAATACAGGGCACTGGCGTCAGGGATGGAGTGGTTCGTATGGATGAAGCCGACCTTCATGCAGCCTATCTGTACTTCATCTCCATGATGCACTTCGTTCAGTGTATAATTCGTAATGTGGTTTTCTTTCAGTTTCCCTTCGATGAGGCCGCATACGAGTTTGGTAGCGTATACGGGCACATTTACTTCATTGAGTAAATAGGACAAACCGCCGATATGGTCTTCATGACCATGGGTGATGACGACGGCCCGTACTTTATCCCGGTTTTCAATCAAGTAACTCATGTCCGGAATGACGAGGTCGATGCCGAACATGTCGTCATCCGGGAAGGCCAGGCCGGCATCGATGACGATGATATCATTTCCGTACTGGATGACTGTCATATTCTTGCCGATTTCACCTAAACCACCTAAGGGAATTACCATGAGTTTTTCTTTTTTAGCCAAAATATACCTCCTAAAAATAAATATAGTTGTATCCGTTCCAACCGGAGCCCGGCACGCCAGGCTGCAGGTCTATCCTATATGAAGATATAACGAACAGTAATGGAAATTTTTCCTTCTATCATATTTTCCGTTATTTCCGGGACTCTGTCAATAATTTATCCTCTTTTTTTGTGAAAACTCTTACCTTTTCATAAAAAATTTACATTTATTTCGCAGCCTTAATAACTTTATTCGGCACGGTCAGGGTCGTTCCCTGCGGCAGGGCCGTGCAATCGATGGTCAGGCTGACTTCGCTCAACTTGATGAACGACTGGGCTACGGCCTTGTCGGCGTCGCTGCGGCCATATTCATCGATCAGGGTCAGGGCCAGGCTGCGCAGCTGGTCCGTCAGGGGCAGGGAGATGCGGGAAATGCGCTTCGTCGCCGGGTCAATAGTGACGACCGTCGTCAAGTCGCCGCACTGCTGCAAGCTCTGGAGGACTTTAGCCGTAACGCGGATCTGTTCATCGGTCATGCCGTTTTTCTTCCATACGGCCTGGTCGGCCGGATTATAGATGCGGGAAGCATCAAAGACGACGTTGTAATCATTGCCGCCGGCAGCTGTGACTTTTTTCACGCCCGCCAGGACATTGTGGTCGCCTGTCAGATAATCGGCCAGAGGTTGGCTGTTCTTCAAATCATAGCTCTTCTTCTGCCACGATTTATCATCGCCCTGGTCATTATAGTAGACGTCGATTTTCTTGCCGTTCTGTACAGCATAGGCCTTCCCTTCCGGAGCCTTCTGCAACGTTGTCGCTGCAAAGCCCGTCGTCTTGGCCTGGGACTGGATAACGAAAGGCCGTTCCTGGACGTCGATATTATTGACAATAGCGCCGTCACCGACAAAAGGCATCTTGAGGCCCAATTTCAGTGTATACGAGCCCTGAGGATGGGCAGCCATGTTGCGGGCCGCTTCTTCATATGTCGCCTGCGGCGAAGCGGCCAATGCCATACTGCCGATGGAGGCCGCAGCCATGACCAGGCAGCACAGTTTCTTCCAAGAATGTGTTAATTTCATTTCGTCCACCCTGCTTTCTTATATAATTCATAAAAATGATGAATCGGGCCATGGCCCTTGCCAATCGGTTCGGCATGGGCAATGCCTTCAAAGACGTATTCCTTAGCCGCGCCGACAGCGTCTGGCAGGCTCAGGCCATTGGCCAGGTTCGAGGCGATGGCACTCGACAAGGAGCAGCCCGTCCCGTGGGTACTCGTGCTTTCCAGGCGTTTCCCCTTATAATAATGAAAATCATGGCCGTCAAAGAGGATATCCGTCGCATCGGCAATGCGATGGCCGCCTTTGACCAGGACGGCTTTGGCCCCCATGGCAGCAATGGCTTTCGCCGCTTCTTCCATATCGTGCAGGCTTTCAATGGTCTTCCCCGTCAGCACTTCCGCTTCCGGCAGGTTCGGCGTCAGGACATCGGCCATGGGAAGAAGGACTTCCTTCAACGTCTGTTCGGCTTCCGGTACCAGCAGGCGATGACCGCTGGTAGCGACCATGACCGGATCGATGACGGTGTATGGCGGCTGGTACTGTTTCAGCTTATCGGCGATGACGCGGATCGTCTCGGGTACACTGACCATGCCGATTTTTACGGCATCGACGTCGATATCTTCAAAGACCGCATCAATCTGCGAGGCGATGAGGTCCGGCGTGACATCCATATAGCCGCGAACGCCCTGGGTATTCTGGGAAACGACGGCAGTAATGACATTCAAGGCAAAACAGCCATGGGCGCAAAAAGTCTTGCAATCCGCAGCGGCACCGGCTCCGCCAGAAGGATCCGTACCAGCAATGGATAAAACGTGTTTCATCATGAGTAAAACCTCCAATTTATTCTTTATAAGAAGGTCCCAAGAATTTCAAGGCCTTCGGATGGACATAGAAAAGCAGCGATGCCGAACCGATGCGGCCTCCGTGGATATCGAAATCGAACAGGGCCATGCTGCCCGTCTTGAAGTCGACAGCCGTCCCGGTCCAGGCCTGCGCCCAGCGGTCGAGGAAGGGCGAATGGCCGATGATGCAGACGACATCCGCTGTTTCACGGCTCAAAATCTCATCATATACGGCGACCAAGTCTCCCGACGCGATCGCTTTATGCGTATGGAACTGTCCAATAGGCAGATTCTTTTCTAAATAAGCAGCCGTCTGACAGGTCCGCACATACGGGCTGACCCACAGGGCTGTTTTCCCCGACGGCCACCATGACGCAGCCCATTTCGCCATGGATGACGCCTGATTACATCCTTTTTCAGTCAGTTCACGCAGTTTATCAGGCTGATGCAGATCAAAAGGCTCGGCCTTTCCGTGACGCATTAAACAAACATACATAAACTACTCCCCCTTTATGTACCCCTTTTATTCGGCAACGTGTTCCAAGCCGACGTCGAGCAGCGTAAAGACATGAGCATCGGCCAGCGAATAGTATACCGTCTTGCCGTCCCGGCGGAACTGGACCAGCCGGGCATCGCGCAGGATACGCAGCTGATGGGATACGGCAGATTGGCCCATACCGAGTTCATCGGCAATATCGCGGACGCAGACTTCCTGATTCATGAGGACGCGCAGGATGCGCAGCCGCGTCGGATCGCCGAGGACCTTGAAGACATCGGCCAAAGGCTGGATATACTGTTGTGAAAGTTCCGGTGCTTGTCGTTTCAATGCTATCGCTCCTACTAATGCTGTTATCACTGTCTATCTTAATCGTTTTATTATAGCACACTTTACACATCTCCTGCTAGAGGCGTCAGAAAGAAGGCCCTGCCAGCGTAAAGGCAATGTAAATGAATTATAAAGGAATTATAAAAAGTCCTAAAAAGGCGTGAAATGTCCTAGCAAAAACCTTTTCTATGAATCAGAAATACCCTATAATGATAACAAAAATGCAATAGAATATTTTCATTAGGAGTGAACATCATGAATGAAACCATCCATACCCTCATTACGCGGCGCAGTATCCGCAAGTACAAGAAAGCCCAGATTTCTGACGAAGATTTATACCTGATCCTGCAGGCCGGCATGAACGCTGCCAGTGGCCACGGCCTGCAGCCCTGTACCATCGTCGTCATCCAAGACACGGATACCCTGGCCCGCCTGAGCGCCCTCAACGCGAAAATCATGGGTACGACGAGTGACCCCATGTACGGTGCCCCGACAGTCCTCCTGGTCCTGGCCGACATGGAAAAATCCCCCAACGCCTGGTCGGACGGCTGTCTCATCATGGGCAACCTCATGAACGCCGCAGCCTCCCTGCACCTCGGCTCGTGCTGGATCAACCGGGCCAAAGAAGAATTTGAAACGCCCGAAGGAAAAGCCCTCCTCAAAGAATGGGGCCTGCCGGAACACCTCGTCGGCGTCGGCCACTGCATCGTCGGCTACGGCGACGGCCCGGAACCGGCCGCAGCCCCGCGGAAACCGGATTTCATTAAATTTGTCAAGTAAATAGTGGCTCGTGGTTCGTGGCTCGTGGCTCGTAAGGGCGCCCCGTAGGGCGCAGGTCGCGCAAAAAGAGGCTGTCGCATTAAGACAGCCTCTTTTTACGTTGATCGTAGGTCGTTCATCGTTTGTCGTATGGGATTAAAAATATCAATCCATCGCGATGAACGATGAACTACGAACGAAAAACTTTTAAGTTGAAGGGGCCTCGCATGATGGCAAAAACCTTCGTGCGACAGCCCCTTTTAAGTGGTTAGGGGCTAGTAGTTAGGGGCTAGTGTAGGACCTCCCTCATATATACATTACCTAACTCTTTCTGGTATAATAGGCATATAGACATAGTCACCAGCATGGAGGTGTTGTATCATGAGTAGACACAGCCGTAAGTACAAGATCATGTTGACGAACGAAGAGCGCAATCAGCTGAAAAAGGTCTTGCGCTCAAATAAGACGTGCAACACTATCAAGAAACGCTGCCAGATTTTGCTGGCACTGGACTGCAACACCAATCCCGACACCACGTATCGCAACTGTGCGTATTACCTCGGTGTATCGTTGAAGATGGTCTGCAATATCGTCAAGCTTTACTGTGAGTGCGGGCTTCAGCGCACGCTGACCTTGAATCGCAATGTGAATTCGGACAATGCCACGCGCAAGATTGACGGTGCCATGGAGGCCAGAATCATCGCCATGGCCTGTAGCGCCCCACCTGAAGGATATGCCAGATGGACCATCAAGCTCCTCACAGAACGCGCGAGAATCGAGCTCGGCCTCACTGCCGGTGAAGAAGCTGTTCGGCGGAGGCTAAAAAAAACGCATTGCGACCTCACCTGAAGGACTACTGGTGCATTCCCAAGAAGCAGGATGCCGATTTTGTCGCCTGTATGGAGGACATCATCGACGTGTATGAACGTTCTTATTCATGCAAGCGGCCGGTAGTCTGTCTGGATGAGAAGCCCTTACAGCTCCTCGGCGAAGTCCGTGAGTCGCTTCCTATGCGCCCTGGTG
>NZ_JBHYRR010000080.1:0-406 GCF_047974155.1 Megasphaera jansseni
GCCGGTAGTCTGTCTGGATGAGAAGCCCTTACAGCTCCTCGGCGAAGTCCGTGAGTCGCTTCCTATGCGCCCTGGTGCGGTCGAGAAGATTGATGCAGAGTACAAGCGCAATGGAACCTGCAGCATTTTTGCCCTGGTAGAGCCGCTTACGGGGCACCAGCATATCTCAGTGCGGGAGCGGCGGACCGCGCTGGACTGGGCTGAAGAAATCCAATATCTATGCGATGTCATGTACCCACATGCTGAACGGATTGTCCTGGTCATGGATAACCTGAATACGCATACACTCGGCTCACTTTACAAACGCTTCAAGCCAGATGAGGCTCACCGGTTGGCTGAACGATTGGAGATACACCATACGCCGAAGCATGGCAGCTGGTTGAACATGGCCGAAATCGAGTTGAAT
>NZ_JBHYRR010000081.1:0-385 GCF_047974155.1 Megasphaera jansseni
TTTCTCCCTTGCCGATAGTGATGCTGTTCGCTAAGGACAGGCCATAGTTGGTGACATTGTTTCCGGCAGCAGTAGTATCCAGGACAAAGTTGTCATCTGTCGAGACCGTAGTCCCTTTGGCATTGACCGTATAGACGTCATTGCCATTGGTTCCTGTAGTTTTATCTACCGAGGCAATATTCGTACCGCCTTTGACTTCTGTCGTGGCTTTAGCTACATCCGTCATGCTGGCGATACCGTCAAAGGTAACGCTCTGCGCCGAATTCGAAGTATTCATCGTATCCTTCAGGTTCAAGGTCAGGCGATGGTTTTCTGCATCATAGCTGCTGCCATCCTGCGTGACCTGATAATCCGTCAGTCCGGTAATGGAGACCGGCGTCGACAC
>NZ_JBHYRR010000082.1:0-356 GCF_047974155.1 Megasphaera jansseni
AACGACGTCCCCGTATTGGTGACGCAGGCTGCCAGATTATCCAGGCCCAAGTCGATAGCCAGGACACGGTCTGGCGAGGTTTTCGCCGGTTCTGGGTCTTGTAAGTAACAATACTGAATCTTGAAATACCGTCCGCCATACATAGGACAGATGCGGACTTCCTGAATCGTCTTATCCTTCAGTCTGTCGGGAACAGGAATCCGAATCCGATGGCCGTTACGGCTTTTCGCATATTCCCGGCTCATCGGCACCGTCAGAACGCCATTCTTAATGTTAATGGCGTTCGTCGACAAGACGAGATGGAACCATCCCCCTTTTTCACGATAGTGCGGCAGGCGGACATCTTTCGACTGATA
>NZ_JBHYRR010000083.1:0-326 GCF_047974155.1 Megasphaera jansseni
ACAAGGTAGCCGTATCGGAAGGTGCGGCTGGATCACCTCCTTTCTAGGGAAAACCTAAGAAGTCGGCACGGAGGCCATTCATTCATTGTTCAGTTTTGAGAGGTCATCCTCTCGAAAGGGCCGTTCGTCGTAGGCCGTTCGTCGCAGGTCGAAGTTATTTTTTGATGAACGATGAACGAACAGCGAAGAACGACTCTCGTACCTTGACAACTGCATAAAAATGTTAGAAATACCTCTTTTTAAAAAGAGACTTAACGAACCTTGAATTCTTGTTTATAGAAATAGTCAAGTAAGTAAGGGCGTACGGCGGATGCCTTGGCCATATC
>NZ_JBHYRR010000084.1:0-317 GCF_047974155.1 Megasphaera jansseni
TTTCGCAGGTTCGATGCCTGCGAAATCCACCCTATGTCTTTTCTGTCTTAGCCTTTTCACCTCGGCTAGGGTATAATGGTAGATGACAGAGGAGGTGAATCCCAGATGTACTTGACGCAATCGAATGTCATCCGCGGCTTGTCGAAACAAGAGTATACGATGCTCCGGGAAATGTGCCAATATAGCAATAATTTGTACAATGTAGCGGTCTATACGATTCGGCAGCATTACTTCGATACCCATCAATTCTTGCGGTACGAAGAAAATTACCCTATCTGCAAGGAAAATGAAAACTATGGCTTGTTGCAGGCCGGTGT
>NZ_JBHYRR010000085.1:0-317 GCF_047974155.1 Megasphaera jansseni
AGGGTTCCCTGGGATAAGCAGGGAACCGGTTTTGAAGGAGCCTGCGACGCGCAAAACCGAGTGAGTCGCTTATGCCGGATCTCGAGACCTGATGGAGTGAACGTGTACAGACAGATAGCAGAGACCTTGATTCGGCAGGAGAGGTGGGACGACCGGCAGTGCTTTTTTGTTGTTCGTTGTTAGTGGCTCGTGGCTCGTAGGAAATGAGCGGCTTCCTATCCGACCAGGGTTCCCTAGGGGTTGTAGGGGCCGATCTTTAACCTCTCAGACCGCCTTTGGCGGTCAGCTCCCCTATAAAGGGAGCCTTGGGCGGCCCG
>NZ_JBHYRR010000086.1:0-302 GCF_047974155.1 Megasphaera jansseni
CCCGCAGCTATCGCCACTGAATTATGTTGTTCAGGGTCGTGCCCTGACAACTGCATAAAAATGTTTTTCTTAACGGGTTCTCTAGAATCTCTCTGCTCGTCTCCGAATCACCCTTTCCTCTATGTCTCTGTTCCCAGATTCACAGTTTACTGAGATTCGGAGTAAGCGATTCACTCAGTTTTGTGCGTCGCCTTTTTGGCTCCTTCAAAACTGGTTCTCTGCTTAAGTCAAGTCCTCGGTCTATTAGTACCGGTCCGCTCCGTACATCGCTGTACTTCCACTCCCGGCCTATCAACCACATC
>NZ_JBHYRR010000087.1:0-302 GCF_047974155.1 Megasphaera jansseni
ATGAATACGTTCGTTAATTTATCTTTAGTTTATGGCAAAACAAATATCGTGTCAAGGCATCTCTATACTGTCATAAATAATCCGGCCCAGTGATTCACCGCAGCCGGATTGTTTTTATGATTTCGTTTTAAATAGTTTATTCCCTACTATCCGCATAAGATCCGCCGTTCCCTGTCTCATCAATCTGATTTCTGTGGTATGCAGATAGCGATTGACGACTTGGTTGGGAGTGTAAAATAGTTTGTGTAAACCGGTTATTGCACAAATCCAATTTATCCCCCATAATTGGGTAATCAAACATT
>NZ_JBHYRR010000088.1:0-296 GCF_047974155.1 Megasphaera jansseni
AGTTTGATTAGGTTCAGTAGCCGGATAGGCCCCTACCCCGTTCAGTGCTCTACCGCCTGTACTCTCGCCATGAGGCTAGCCCTAAAGCTATTTCGGGGAGAACCAGCTATCTCCACGTTCGATTGGCATTTCACCCCTACCCACATCTCATCCAAAAGCTTTTCAACGCTCACTGGTTCGGTCCTCCACACATTTTTACCTGTGCTTCAACCTGGACATGGGTAGATCACTGTGGTTTCGGGTCTACTCCAACTAACTATACGCCCTGTTCAGACTCGCTTTCGCTGCGGCTCCGC
>NZ_JBHYRR010000089.1:0-295 GCF_047974155.1 Megasphaera jansseni
GGCATAAGCGACTCACTCGGTTTTGCGCGTCGCAGGCTCCTTCAAAACCGGTTCCCTGCTTATCCCAGGGGACCCTGCTCGGATAGGAAGCCGCCACGTCTCCCATCATCTGTCATGTAGAATGGGTCCCCCATTATTCCGAACGGGCGCCCACGTGGGCGCCCTTACTAGCTGCTAACTGCTGACGGCTAACAACAAAAAAAGCACTGGAATTTTCCAGTGCTTTTTTTCTGAATCAGCGGCTTCCTATCCTCCCAGGGGGCCTCCCCCCAAGTACTTTCGGCGTTTGCGGGCT